>DDAD01000046.1:0-22060 GCA_002333205.1 Pedobacter sp. UBA2067 | reverse complement strand
CAGTTGTTCTATATGTAATTAGAAACAAAAATAAGCCTACAACTACAATACCTAACGCTCCTCGGGATCCTGAAAGACCAATCATAACCAAATTCCCCGGTAAGCCCAGCATCAATAAGAAAGTATATTTGCCAAAATACTTATCTCGCTCTACCACCATCACAAGTATTAGAATAAAAGCAATGCTACAAAGGTTACCTACCGTATTGGAGTTTGAGCCGAAAAAGGTTAGCCTGCTACCTGCAAAGTCGGAATCCGCGGCCATGTCCATGTCAATTCCAATTCCCAGTGACGCTAATAAGTTCATTAAGAATACCCCAAAAATCAACGATGCAAATATTCGCTTTTGAAGCTTGCTGTCGAAAATTAGATCATTACTTATGACCCAAAACACTATAATATTCTGAAGGAATGTCAAATTTAATGGTGAAATGCTCAAAGTACTGGAGTAGTTTACAAGCGATTGAAAACAAATCAACAGCCATAATGAAAATAGCAATTTCAGTACGGTAGATTGATATTCGACTTTGAAGCTATGCTTAATGGTTAGAATAGAACAAATAAAATATAGTACACCTGCCATCTTTGTAATGGTGAAAAATGCTGCAATACCAAAAGGATCCCAGTTCTCAAAAGGAATTGAGAAAACAAAGGCTAGTAAAAACAGAATTTTCAATCGATATATAAAAGTCATTTTCAAGATTATGGGAGTAGCTCGTAAAGCTTAGTTATTTAAACAACAATGTAATCACCCCTACAGAGGTATTAAGCAGGCATATTTCTTAACCATAATTTGAAATAGGCCTTTGTACAGATATTTACCTCTATTAATGCTAGCTTGATTGTTTCCGCTCTATATAATCCTCCTAAGTTTAATGAGTTATCCTCAATGCTAATGCCGGCCCCTTCAACAAATCTATATACAAGCACATTATAAACTACCATATCATTCAGGCTAACTACTACAGTTTTCTCCTATAAGAATAAAATTGAAGAAGAAGCCCGCCCCCCATTAGAAGACGAGCGAACGTGAGATTAATGGCTGCACCCGTGATGTTAAAATAGGAAATTAATGGAAAGGCTAATATGAAACCAATTAATGAGGACACAATAGTATTCCTCATTACAACCTTATCCATCCTTCGTACGATGAAATAATTTAGGCCATAAATATCATAAAGAGCTAAAAAGAATATGCCACTTGATAGAATAACAACAATCAAGAAGGCATTTTCATATTGAATATGTAAATACCAAAGAATTAACTTATAGAATAATACAGGTAGCAGAGAAAGTATAAGTCCTAGACTCATCATCAATGACCTATATTTTGGAAACGAATCTTTATTTCTGTTGAGAAACGGAAAAAACACCCTAGAAACCATTGAGATGAGAGTTGATTCTAGATTTATTATTTTCTTTATTGCATCATATACTCCCACTAAGGAATTATTTGCAAAAATACCAAGCAAAAATGTGCCGCTGTTATTATAAAGGGTTGGAAGGAACTGATTAACAAATATTGGAGTGTTAGACTTTAAAGCTTGCAGCAGTGACCTCCTTTTAATCCATACAAATTTGATTTTGTATTTATTAATAAGGATCATCTGACCAGCTAATCCCGCGCCAACAAACCCTAAACTCTGTAGCAAGGGATAAATCCAGTAGTCCTCTTTATTTTTAATAAAGATAAAGACACAAAGAGTAAAAAATATTTTCACCCCCAGATTGATAAAGGTGATATACTTCATTTTTTCAATACCTTGAAAAAACCAGTCCGGGAAGATTGTATTTCCAAGGAGATATGGAATAGTGAGCCAAAAGACTAGACGCTCATCATGGAAGGGTCTATAAAGATAAACAATGCAAATTATTGATATAAATGAAAAAATCTGTAGCAATGTTTGCAATATCACCACCTTGCTATATATTATATTCAACTTACGTCGACTGTTTTTGAATATAGCAACATCCCTTGTTGCCGTGATTCTAAAGCTAAAATCTGTGATTGATACAAAATAGTTAATCAATGACCAGGATACGACGATGACACCGTACCGTTCCATGCCAATTATACGTAGAATATAAGGCAGGGTCAGCAATGGCAAGACTAAACCTATTAACTGCAGTGAGGACAATGATAAGAAGTTTTCCAGTAACCTCTTATGATCGCTATTTTTAATCAAACGTCGAATCATCACCCAGTCGATTATAATCTAGCGTCAACTACCTCTTTTTTGAGAATACCTTTAATGTCATAAATGACCCTATTTTCTTTGCAAAGCACATCTAAGTTTAAACCTTTAAACTCCTCATGTGAAACAGCCAAAATAACTGCGTCAAAACTACTCTCATTTCCTAGGCCTCTGATTGAGCTAAAACCATATTCACGTTGTACTTCTAGTGGCTCAGCCCATGGATCATAGATAGTCACATTAACTTGATATTCTTTTAATGTGTTTACAACATCAACAACCTTAGTGTTACGGACATCTGGACAATTTTCCTTGAATGTAATCCCTAGCACAAGAACATTTGCATCTTTAACAGGTATTTCCTTCTTTATCATCAACTTAATAACTTCATGCGCTATATACTCGCCCATTCCGTCATTAAGCCGCCTCCCTGCTAAGATGATCTCAGGATGGTAGCCATGTTCTTGTGCTTTCTGTGCTAAATAGTATGGATCAACTCCAATACAATGGCCTCCAACTAACCCGGGCTTAAATGGCAAAAAGTTCCATTTAGTACCTGCAGCTTCCAAAACGGCCTGAGTGTCAATATTAAGTCGATTAAAAATTTTCGCAAGTTCATTCACAAACCCAATATTTATGTCCCTTTGAGAATTCTCAATGACTTTGGCCGCTTCAGCAACTCTAATACTCGGTGCTAAATGGGTCCCGGCTATGATGACAGACTTATAAAGCTCATTTACCTTTTCTCCAATTTCAGGTGTTGAGCCAGAAGTTACTTTCAATATCTTTTCAACTGTGTGTTCTTTATCTCCTGGATTAATTCTTTCCGGCGAATAGCCAGCAAAAAAATCTACATTGAACTTCAAGTTGCTGATCCTTTCTAAAACCGGAATACATTCTTCTTCAGTTACCCCTGGGTATACTGTAGATTCATAGATTACGATATCTCCTTTCTTCAGAACCTTTCCCACGGATTCACTGGACTTATATAAAGGCGTTAGATCCGGTCGATTATTTTTATCGATAGGAGTCGGAACTGTTACAATATAATAGTTGCAATTTTTTATATCATCTAAGTTCGCTGAACAGAATAGTCCTTTAGATTCTAAAGGACTATTAACCAAAACGCCCCGTAAAACATCCTCTGCTATCTCTAAAGTATTGTCTTTGCCGGAATTAAGGTCTGCTATTCTTGCTTGATTAATGTCAAAGCCCACCACATTGTACTTTGTTGCGAATAAACGTGCTAACGGCAAACCTACGTATCCTAAGCCAATAACGGCGATTTTTATGTTTTCTGAATGATTCATACAAATGATTTTTATTTTAAATTTTCCCAATACCAACTAACAGCCTCTTTTAATCCCATCTTGATTTTGTGAGAGGGCATATATCCTAGACTGAGTTGAGCTTTTTCTATTGATGCTAAAGAGTGAGGAATATCGCCTAGTCGCTCCGGACCGTAAATAACGTCTATACTGCTAATTTTGGGATCGTACTCAGCCAGGAATTCCTTCAAATAGTCAACAAGTTCGTTTAACGTCGTTTGATCTCCAACAGCCGTATTATATACAGTATTGATTGCACTCGGCTCTGTAGTAAGCATTGCAAGTTCATTCATCTGAAGTACATTATCTATATAAGTAAAATCCCTTGAATATTCTCCAGTCCCATTGATTATCGGACATTCGTGCCTCATTAATTGCATTGTCAATTTTGGAATAACCGCGGCATATGCACCCTTTGGATCTTGGCGACGGCCAAATACATTGAAATACCTTAGACCAATACAGGATAAACCGTATGTTTTTGAAAATATATCTGCATAAAGTTCGTTCACATATTTAGTAATTGCATACGGGGATAAAGGCTTTCCAATTACATCCTCAACCTTAGGCAGAGAAGTTGAATCACCATATGTAGAAGAACTTGCTGCATAAACAAATCTTTTTACCTTAGCGTCACGGGCAGCAACTAGCATGTTTAAAAAGCCTGTTACATTGACGTCATTTGTTGTGATGGGATCATTGATGGACCTAGGAACCGAGCCTAATGCAGCTTGGTGGAGGACATAGTCAACATCCTTAGTTGCAATTTTGCACGTTTCCAAATCCCTAATATCTCCCTCAATTAGATTGAAGGCTTCATCATTCAGGTAGGGTTGAATATTAGATTTGTGACCTGTTGAAAAATTATCAAGAACACGAACTTCAAACCCTCTATTTAGAAAGTGTTCACAAAGGTTTGAACCGATAAATCCAGCTCCGCCTGTTATCAAGATTGTCTGCATATATTAAAACCGCTTTAGTATATTTTTAATAATTGTTTTAAGTTGAAAACTTTTGTTCGATAGGTCATCAGAATAATAACCATAACCGTAGCCGTAACCGTAGCCGTGTTGACCGTCTAATCTAACCCCATTTAGAATAATGTTTAAATTTTTAAATTTATCGCCTTTATACAAGTATTCAATATTTTTTACTTGTTCTTTAAAGCTGATCCCTTGACGTAGAATATAAAACGTAACATCTGCGAACCTGCTGAGAATTTGTGCGTCGGTAACGAGTCCAATTGGCGGTGTGTCAATCAGGATATCATCAAAATTTGCTTTCAAGTAAGTCATCAAAGATTCTACATCCGGTCTCACTAGCAACTCAGATGGATTAGGAGGTAAAGGGCCCGATCCAATGACATAAAGATTAGGGCTGATATTAGTAAGTTGTAATATTTGGTCGATTTTTGCCGCACCTATAAAGAAGTTGCTGAGACCGACAATATTCAGTAGGTTTAAATACTTACTAACCTTTGGTTTACGCAGATCTAACTCCAATAGAACGGTGCGTCTTCCGCTGATCGCGAGTGCTGCAGCGATATTAGAAGCGACAAATGTTTTTCCTTCACCCGACATTCCAGATGTAAAAAGGGTTACTCTGCCAACGCCATCTGTTTGCTTTCCATGTAAGAATTGCATGTTTGTCCTAATGGATCTAAATTGCTCAGCTACTGCTGTGCGACTGCTTTCATTTACAACAATTGCTTGCGCTTCTTCGTTAAAAAAGATTTCTCCGACAATAGGTGCAGTTGTAGTGGTCAAAATATCTTCACGATTCTGAATTTTGACATTTAGTATATCCTTGAGGTATATATATCCAATTGGTAATATTAAACCAGCTAAGAGTGAAGCTAAATAAATAAATGCCCCTTTGGGTTTTACGGGAATTTTGGAGTAGAAGGCTGGATCGACAGTTCTGCTGTCAGCGATTGCAGATGCATAGGATAAGGCTGCCTCCTCTTTTTTTTGCAATAGGTAAAGATACAAGCTCTCTTTAATTGTTTGCTGTCTTTTTATACTTATCAACTGTCTTTCCTGTCCCGGAACTTTCTTAATGGATTCCTGAAAGTGGGCATCATACTTTTGTAAGTCAACCTGTGAGATACGTAATGCCTTGTATATATTCGAAATCGAACTCCTAATTGAAGCTCTCGTTGTTTCGAGTTGTTGATTAACTGGTGCTAACACAGGATTCAAAGGTGTGGTCGTCGCTAATAAATTATCCCTTATTAACTGGAGTTCACCAAGCTTGTTTATTTGGGCAAGTAAAACAGGATCATCTATTCCCAGAGTACTCGGTGCCTTTTCCCCTGAGGTATTACTGTTGACAAAACGTTCAATGTCTCTAATGACACTAATCTTCAAGTTGACCTCGTTCAATTTTTCATCATTTACCCTAACGCTTTCTAAAAATAGCTTCGCATCATTACTAAGATCTGTTAAGCCTCGTGAGCTTTTGAATGTTTCAACATCTCTTTCTACGTCCGTCAACTCACCAGTTATGAGTTTTAATCGTTGGTCTATGAATTCAATGGTATTCGCTGTCGTCTTATTTTTATCCGCCAAAGCAGCCTCGTTGTAAACTTGAATCAATGTATTAAGAACATCCTGCCCCCTTTCTGGAACGGCGGTTTGCAAGCTAATCTTAAGTACCGCAGATTGTTTACTCGTAACTAATATGCTAAGTTTATTTAATATATCATTTACAACAAATTCAGGATCATTTATTGTAATAGTGATTGGTGCTTTAGCTAATTTGGCGAAGTTCTCATTTTTACTAATCTTATAAACACCAAGCGCAGTTTTTTGCAATTGATCTAACTTTCCGGAAACTTTGGCACCTGATTCATTGTCTATAACTTGATAGGTACTAGTAGTAGGGAAACTTAAATCGAATTTTTTACCATACCAACCCCGGTTCAATTGAACAATATCAATGTTCAAAAAATCACCTGAATACAAATCTAAATTTTTAAGCCTGCCCTCAGTTTTTAGAGAAATCGATAAATTTAGTCGATCAACTACGTTACGCATTAAAGTCTTCGATTTTAGAATCTCAATTTCATTATCTACAACTTTGGTACCTCCAAATAAATCAAGCTCGCTCAATAAGTCTCCTCCAGGTGGCAGCTTAGAGTTTTTATTATCCTTAATCAAAAGAGTGCTTTCAACCGAATAAACTGGTTGTGCATATCTTAAAAAAAGGAATGCTAAGCTCAAACAGCCAAATATTCCAACAAAAAATATGGGCCAATGAAAGAGATATTTACTTAAGATATGCCTAAGATTAAACGGCTCAGCAGCTTCACTTGCTAATGAAGTATTATGATTTTCTATGTTGTTAGTCATCTTGTAAACTTAAAATCTGGAAATAAGAAGAGCAATTACAGATAAGGCAGATAGAATTATACTTACATTTCGATAACTTGAATCGACACTAGCATATTTCGCATTGCTCGGTTGCACGTAAATGACATCATTATTCTGCATGTAGAAGTATGGGGAATTAAACAATTCTTTCTTTTGAAGATCTAGGCGGACATATTTTCGCTTTCCTTCAACCTCTCTAATTAACAAAA
The DNA here is from genome assembly GCA_002333205.1 of Pedobacter sp. UBA2067. Classification (GTDB taxonomy): domain Bacteria; phylum Bacteroidota; class Bacteroidia; order Sphingobacteriales; family Sphingobacteriaceae; genus Pedobacter. Next base: position 14,954 of record DDAD01000046.1, on the reverse strand, counting down.
TGTTATTCCTCAATGCAGTGATTGTTAAATCCCCTGCCTGACTTAAAGCTTCTGTAACAGACACACGTTCATTTTGAATAGGGTAAACGCCCGGTCGAGCTACGTCACCTAAAACCGACACCTTAAAGTTAATTATTCTCAAACTTACAACAGGCTCTTTTAGGTATGCAGTTAACCTTTCCTGAACTAACTCTCTAGCGGCTATTGTACTTAACCCTGCAACATGAATTGAGCCTATTATCGGAAGTTGAATATCACCGGCTTGATCAACCTTAAATCCATTAGCTGTTGCTAGCGGAGCCGGATTGGTTGTTGAATTAGGGGGTAAGGATGTTGTATTCCCCATATTGAATATAGCTGACGCTTCTACGTTTAAACTTGAAACGGTTATCGCTAAAACATCTTCATTTTGAATTTTTACAACACTATAGTTCTGAATATCTTCTTCAACCACCCCAGTGTCAGCTAAGTCCTGGAAATATGGTACAGATTCGTACCTAACCCCGCAGGAACTCAATATAATCATAGAAGAAATAAAATAAAACAGTTTTTTCATAGGAATGTCACATAATTTCACGAAGGTACGTTTATAATTTTTAAAAATCTACTTATTAAAGGTTTAAGCAATGCTACTTTTAAAGGGTCTTGTCTCCAGTTATTCATTTATTGCGGATACGGTATTGTTTGTATCAAACGCTGTTTTTGAAAGCTTAACTGACTTTTATTAATTTGCTTATGAATGAAGAGAGCTGCTAAAAATCCTGATATAAATTTCGGAAGCTACTCCTCAAACCAAAGGTTATTAATTTCGTTTTTTGTGTAAATTCAACCGACTTTTCATTCCGGTACACACCTCCCAATTCGATTCTCAAGTTGTATTTTGGATTTAACAAGTACGAAACTTTTGCCTCTAGGAAATATAAGTCAGTCTCTAACCCTTGACCAACATGATTGCCATAATCATGCACTCTGGTATTATAAGACAAGAAAATATTCGAACCATAGTTTAATCCAGCAGGATCCATTCCATACCTGGCATAACTCGCCTGGCCCTGGAAGTCAAAGCGTTTATAGCTGTAATTTACAATCCCCAGGAACTCTCGAAAATTTGCGCCCATTGGATGCGCTAAAGGCTGGTTCATACCGGAATAACTGGTCAATCGCTGAAAATGGGAATAGGTATAAGGCCTTGCAGTATTAAACTCCGCCAAATAGTTTAAATTTTCGACCTTGAACAAGTCAGAACCTCTCAGGCCCAGTTGTACCGCCCATTTGTTTGCCCAAAAGCCACTTCCGTTAAAAACTTCTTTTGCCACAAATTCATCAAACAGAAATTGACCGTAAACGGCAGCCTTTTTTGAAACTTCATACTTGACATTCATACCTAAACGCATCTTATCTGGAGAGGAACTATTTGCGCTTTCTATCGGTCGTAAAAACACGAAAGGATGAATGTAATTAAAGTCAAAACCACGCTTACCTTCTGGTTCTGCATCAGCCCAGGTAACTGCCTGAAATAAACCAAGTGAAAAGCGATTAGAAATATTCCAGTCCACATAATGCATGGCATTCCATTTTCCTCTGGAACCTAGTCTGCGATCATCCGTTAAAGGTGGCGCTTGATTGTCCAGCATGTAAGAAAAAATGGTTTGATATTGAATATTCCCAACGGTTGCACGTAAGCGGAAAAAGGAATAATTCGCTGCTACATCAGATAGCAACATGGAGCGATAACCATCTCCAATGAAGTTTTTATCATACCCTAATGCAAAGTTCAAATACTTGTTTGGCGTATAAGAAACCAAAGCAGTAACATAAGCCCAGTCCTTAGTTTTTTCACCGAGTTTACCAGACATTTCACTTGGTACAACCTGGTTTGTGTTGATAAATCTGGTCAGGTAATTCGCAAATACGGCCTGGTTTTCGAAACCGTTTGTATAAAAAGAAAACTTCTTACCAATAGTACCGCCAATCTGGTAACCGCGGGTATTTTTCCAGGTACCTTGCCCATCATTAAACTCGCGTCCAATTTGGAAATCAGGTAGAAAATCTGCGTAAATGTTATAGTCTTCCGACTGGAAGTTCAACAAATGTTCATCCGTGATTTTGCGCCTTACCCATTTACGATAAACATTACTATCGACGCCCAAATTCATGAGCTGTTGGTAGCGTTGCACCAGCAAAGTATCATCCGCATAATAGCCGCGAATGGAACTGTGCATCCTGGTATCAACATCGTAAACCTGCTTATTCAGCTTTTGATAAAACTGATAGGAATAAGGCAAATTTACATTGGGTGTCTGCTCCTGCGCTCTTGCTCCTGAAGAACAAACAGCAGTGACAAGGAACAGACATCCTGCAACGAGTTTTGACAGTTGTCTATGTAATTTCGATTTACTCAACAGTTACAGATTTAGCTAAATTCCTTGGCTGATCTACATTACAGCCTCTCAGCACGGCAATATGGTAAGACAAAAGCTGTAATGGTATGGTCGCCAGTAATGGTAGAAATGCCTCACTTGCTTCTGGAATTTCAATTACATAATCTGCCATAGCTTTTACGGTTTCATCACCTTCAGTCACAATAGCAAGAACAATACCTTTTCTGGCTTTTACTTCCTGAATGTTACTGATCACCTTTTCATAAGAAGAGTTCCTGGTTGCAATCACAACAACCGGCATTTCTTCGTCAATCAGGGCAATTGGACCGTGTTTCATTTCCGCAGCAGGGTACCCTTCCGCATGGATGTAAGAAATTTCTTTCAATTTCAATGCACCTTCCAATGCAACCGGGAAGCCACTTCCACGACCCAGGAACAAGCAGTTTCTGGAATCTTTAAACTTCGCAGAGATCTCCTGGATCAGCGCATCAGCTTTTAACGCCTGCTCTACTTTCCCAGGAATTAAGTCTAACTCGGTCAACAATTCCACCATTTTAGAATTGTTCACCGTACCTTTTTGCTGCGCCATAAAGAAAGCAATCAGCGTCAATACGGTAACCTGAGCGGTAAAGGCCTTTGTTGAGGCAACGCCAATTTCAGGACCAGCATGCGTATAGGCACCTGCATGGGTAATTCTTGGAATGGATGCACCAACCACGTTACAAACGCCAAAGATGGTTGCACCTTTTTCCTTGGCCATTTCAATTGCAGCCATGGTATCTGCGGTTTCGCCCGACTGGGAGATCGCGATTACAATATCTTTTTCAGTAATGATTGGATTACGGTACCGGAATTCCGAAGCATATTCTACTTCCACCGGAATTCTCGCGTATTCTTCAATCAGGTATTCCCCAACCAGACCAGCATGCCATGATGTACCACAGGCAATGATGATGATCCGGTCTATGTTTTTGAATTTCTCTGCATATTCCTGTAAACCACCCAACTGCACGCGTCCTTCTGATGGGTAGATGCGGCCGCGCAGACAGTCGCGAATAGAACGTGGCTGCTCGTAGATTTCTTTTAACATGAAATGCTCGTAACCGCCTTTTTCCAGCATCTCCAGTTTCATTTCCAACTCATGGATGTATGGTGTTTGCTCCACATTATCCAGGCTGGTGATCACCAACTCGTCACGTTTCAGGAAGGCTATCTCGTTATCTTTAAGGTAGATCACGTTTTTGGTGTACTCTACAATTGGTGTAGCATCTGAAGCAATGAAGTATTCACCTTCGCCAACACCGATCACCATTGGACTGCCTTTTCTTGCCGCAATCAGTTGATCCGGATTTTCTTTATCCATCACCACAATCGCGTAAGCACCACTTACTTCATGCAGCGCCAATCGAACCGCTTCGAAAAGATCATGGTTTTCGTTTTTATAGATCTCTTCAATCAAATGCACCAATACTTCTGTATCCGTATCACTATTGAAAGTATGTCCGCGTTTTACCAGTTCTTCCTTGATGGTCGCGTAGTTCTCAATAATCCCGTTGTGGATGATACTGAGTTGTCCGTCATTTGAAGTGTGTGGGTGTGAATTGCGATCTGAAGGCGCACCGTGGGTGGCCCAGCGGGTGTGTCCGATACCAATGCTTCCGCTTTGGTCCTTACCCTCTGCAAAGTTTTCAAGCTCGACAACCTTGCCGGCTTTTTTATAAATGTTTAATCCGCTTTCGCCGATCAATGCAATTCCTGCACTATCGTATCCACGATATTCTAATCTTTTCAGACCTTTGATGACAATTGGCCATGCCTCACGGAAGCCAATGTACCCTACAATTCCACACATAAAGTATTGAGATAATTATTAATCACGTTAACTGCCGCAAAGGTAAGCTAATTTTGGAATTTTTTATGCCTTTCACATTAATTCACTGTGAAATTTTGAGAAAGCATTTAAAAAGCAAGTTATCGTATTTATTAAACGGGATTATTCAGTATTCCCCTGCATTAGATGGAACACTAAGTTGTGGGTTTCAGCGCATTCTTGCACGAAATAAAGCAAGAATTACGCATCAAAAATTACGGATTTCCGTAAAGTTGGATTTCTATACACGAACACGTATTATCTGCAAGTGAAAAGTTTTTAATTTTTCTGTTTGACTTTCAGGCCTTTAGGTACTGTGAAAATTCGTGCCATTGCGGAGGTTTTTTATTTAGATAGTTTTGCAAAAAAAACCTCTAAATGCGCTCAGTCTCTCCCCCCGAAAAAAAGGTAGTAACCTGCCCAAAATGTAAAAACGATAACACCGACAGGATTCCGCGCGGCACTTTCGTTAAGACTTTCCTACCCTGGAGCAAACTCCGGCATTTTGTCTGCTATCGCTGTGGTAACCGGTTTTACGCTAAGCTACCTTAAGCGTGGCCCATATAACCAGACCGCATGCAGGTATTGGCTTCGGGACAGCTTCGGTGGTAAGCAGGCCTTGCCCAGGCCATAATCAGGCATCGAATAGCCCTTGACCTGGCTAATGGCCTGATCAAGGGCTATTCGATGCCTGCGCAACCCCTCTTTAGAGTATAATATATTTCCAGAATTTACTTTTTTGTTAATAAAAAAGTAATACCTTGGATTTCTAATCAAATTTAATTGCTCTTCAGAATGGGAAAATTTAACAGCACCACAGGTGCTACAAGTGGTCGGATATCGAATATGGTATTCTACGAACTCAATGGTCAGGAAGTTGTCCGCGGCCTCGGTGTAAAGAAAACAATCAAATCCAGGAAAGTGCTTGCACAGAACAGCAACATCAAATTACTGATGCAGCTGTTTGCTAAAATCAAGCCTTTCATCAAAGCTGGCTTCAAAAATGAAGCAGCTGGCACCATCTACAACTACCACAACCTGGCAACGTCCTACAACAGCAAACATGCCATCGGGATTGTCGAGGACGCCCCAGTGCTCTTGTACGATAGGCTCTTGCTCTGCCGCGGCAAGGGCATGCCCGCTAAAAACGCTGCAGTCTCTTTGGATCCCGGAGGGTTAAGATTTACCTGGGACATTGACCTGAACTTACCCTGGGCCACCAATGAGGACCAGGCCATGCTACTCGCCTTGTTTCCGGAAGTCAACGAAGCCCTGTTTACCACTGCAGGCACAGCACGCAAATCCGGAACAGCCAGCTTAGCGCTCCCGCCTTCCTACCGCAACCTGCAGATGGAAACTTACATCGCCTTCGCATCCGAAGACCGGGAGCTTGTTTCTAACAGCAACTACCTGGGCAGCATCCGCAATTCTTAATTAACCCGCTCCACACATGAGAAAAAACAGATGGACCTATCAAAGGCCACCAGCTTGTAAACGCAATGAACCAAGCTTAATTGAAACTGCTGCCATACGACTGAAAGAATTAAACAACTGGAGCAACGTAGATCTTGATGAACTGCTCCGCTTATCCGGCATTGACATCTACAATCCTGATCTGTCCTATATTGATCGGCTGGGCTACGACACCATTATTAAGCTGAAAAATAAAGAAACAGAACACCTCGAGCACTTCGGGATGCAATTATTTGAAAATAAATTACCAGCCTGGCGCCCGCCGGTATATACTAATAAGCATGGAAACTAATCAACACCTTAGCAGCACGGTTTTGCTAGCCTTACCGGGCTGGAACCCACAAAATACAGTACTTGAAATCACCAGCAGGTATATCGACACGATTGAACTTCCTCCTAATGACCATTTCCTGGTTTTTAGACCCGAAGATGAAAGCGATCCGATCTGGTGGCATTCACCGGATATCGTAGTAAAATACAAAGCGGCAACGCCGTCCAGAGGCATTGAACTTCAGTTCCCGCTATTTCAAATCTGCAGCCAGGAAGGAAGCAGTAAATTGATCTACAAGCATGTTGTATTCGTTTGCAGGGAGCGCTATTTGAATGAAGACAGCTTCAGGCATTTACTAATAGAAGAATCCGGCACTGGAATCATGTTAGCGCTTCAGCGGGAATTTATGGAGTTATGCAGGCCCATCAAGTCACAGGCCTTATATCAAACTTCTTCTGAACTGCTGAATTGATAATTGGACTGCTCCATAGAACAGTCCCTTAAACAGCCATTAAGCGCAGATCATCGTTTCCTGAAATCAATCTTTAGAAGGACTTGGAGATACTTGCAATTACACCGGCAGAGTTATAGAGCAGGCGGCCATTGTCGCCTGCTATTGTTAATCCTGCAACAACATTATGCTTAAAAGCCTTACGTCCTTCCAGGTAAAAGGAAAACTGGTTCACCGGCGTAAAGTACAGGTTCGGATCTGCCTGCACCACCTGCCCGAACATACGGTATGGTCCTGCACTGGTACGGAACGTGCCGTAGTTCCTGGAGTAAGAAAGCTTGGTACGGATCATGATATCCTTTATCGCACCTTCAAAACCTAGGTGCATCAGAAAGATTCGATTGTTGATGAAATGCTGTGTAGGGTGCCCAGCCAGTTCGTCCCTGGCAAACTGCCGGTCGGTGATAAAGGGACTGCCTAAGTTCAGTCCATAATAGGACCAGCCATTTTCATACTGGTAATTATTGTAATAGTTTTCGGCACCTGATTCCGTGCGCTTTGACCAGGCCTCACCAGCCTGGTTTTTGGTATAAAAAACTTCAAGCAACAACTTTTTCCAGATTACGGGCTTGCTTTCATCTACATGAAGATTTGTCAAGGTCACCCCATTTAAGCCATCACGTAAATTTGCAAGCTTCGCCAATGCACCGATTTCGTACAGCTGCTGCCGGTAGGCTTTCACTTTTACCCCCGAAAATTCATATTCCGCGGCAAGGTCGATGGAGCCTAAATGACTACCGACCTTGGAGCCATTGTACCGCTGACCGGTGGCAACCTTGATAAATTCCTGCCAGGTGCTGATTGGCTCAAAGCGCCTCGAGAAGATATTGCTGTAATTGCCCCAGAATGCATGGTGATTAAANNATTAAAACCGCCGTAAACCTTGAAATGCCCTTCCGGTTTACCAATGCGACCATAAAAGGAGGTCTGATGAAAATAGGTCTTCGCTTCCGGGATGCGGCCGTCTTCACGTAGAGGCAAGCTACCCAGCCAGCCATGTGCGAAATTCCCCTTGATGGCAAACAAGCCATCAAAAACCGGAATGGTGTAAAACTCGGGAATGGAAATGCTAACCTGCGGAATACCAAGGGCAGTACCTGAAATGGAAAAAGATCCCGAACTGAGCAGCGAATCCCCAATCAGACCACTGATTTCCTTCGAACGCCCGGCTTTCAGCTGAAAAATTCCTGCCCGGAGTTTGGCGTAAGCTTCAATCAGGGTACCCTGCGCTTCTTTGCCCAGGTTCGCCCTACCCTCCAAACCAAAACCCCAGTCGAGCAAAGCACTGCGCTCCGCATCATAGTCTTTCCCCACTTTCCCGATGAAGCTCCCTGAAGCACCTTCCAGGGGCACACTTCCAAATTGATTGGAACGGAACCAGAAGGGTACGCGGCCATCTGAATTGTAAATGCCCTGGGCTTCCACCTGGTAGCGGATCGGGGATTCCTGGGCTTGAGTATAGACCGTAATTAGGGATAGTAGCAGACTTAGGTAAAACTTCTTCATATTGGGATTCCAGATCTGTAAAGCTAAAGCAGCTGCTGAAATGAACGTTATACATTTACTTCACAATATTTGTGAAATAAATTACCACCCCTCGAAACTGTTGGGGTATACTATCAATTAACGGCATCGTATGAACACAAACCTTTTCCAGGGTTCCTTTGTTCCTTCTCCAATAAAATTTTGGATTATGGCAGATAACAAGAACATACAGGACGGCCGCGACCGCAGCAAGGTTAACGGCAATGAAAGTTACGAACTATCCTATCTGGAAGAAAAACTCGGCGTAAGTCGTGAGCAGGTACGTGCCGCGATTGAGGCAGTCGGCAACAACCGTGAGGATGTAGAAGCCTGGCTAAAAAAGAAGCACTGAGAAAAACCGTTCATTTATACAGACTTGCACAGGCATTTTCTCGAAATGCGGACAGAAGCAGCTGGAAGTTTCCCCCGGAAAATAGTTTCCCTAATTTTAGAGCATTGGAAATAGCATTTAACCCCGCTTTTTTACCACGCTCGTTATGAAGATTCTTATTACCGGAAATATGGGCTATGTTGGCCCTGGCATTTTGGCTCAATTGCGCCGCGCTTACCCTCTTGCAGAACTTATTGGCTTTGATACTGGTGCATTTGCACATGCACTGACCAATACCAAGTTCTTGCCTGAACGTAACCTCGATGCGCAGCACTTTGGTGATGTACGCAACATCCCTGCCAGCTTACTGGAAGGTGTAAACGTGATCATCCACCTGGCCAAAGGTGAACCAGAAGCCTTTCCGGAGCTTAATGCCATGAGCACCATCCGCCTTGCTGAAATGGCTAAGGAGGCCGGTGTACAACATTTTATCGACCCTTATGGTCCCGGTGATATTGAAGTAGCAGAGGAGCTGATCAGCCTGGCAAATGATAATTTCCGGGTGACCATGCTGCAGTTCGGTACCGCCTGTGGTATGACCGACCGCTTACGCCTGGACCTCATCCTAAATGAATTTGTATTGCAGGCCATCACCGAAGGACAGATCATCGTTCCTGGTGATGCGAATAATTGCATCAGCCTCATCCATGTGAAAGACCTCGCCAGGGTGATCACCTGGGCAGTTGGTCGTGAGCAGGTAACCAATCAGGCCTTCCTGCACCTGCATGCCGGTGCTTCCGACTGGACCTACCGCCGCAGCGAACTTGCTGACATCGTTGCCGAACTGGTACCGGGTACCCTGGTGATCTGCTCCAACGTTCCGCAGGAAAAATGTGTGCCCCCATTTGACTTTGAACGCTTCCAGCAACTGGCACCTGCACACCAACCACGTTATACTTTAAAACAAACCATACTGGAACTTTATGCCGGACTCCTGGAAATGGGTATTGGCCATGATGCCTTTGATCCTGCTGTATTCAGACGTAATGATCCGATCATTAGCCTCGAAGAGGCATGAAGCTGATGATTTCCGCTATTTCGCCGCTTTGATGATGCTCAGCCTTGCATAAAGTTCTGCAATGCAAGCCTGATCCAAAAGCCATTTTGGCTTTTTTATATGTGCCGGATTTGTAGTCCAGCTGGATGAGACATACCCATACGAGTCCCGCGTATGCTGCCAGGCATAGTTCAGATCATGTTCGATGGCTTCAAAGTACTTCGCATCGCCGTCAACATGATAAAGGGCTTCATAACCTCTGAAAAGCACGGTTACAAACCAGGGCAGATCAATATGTAAGATCAGATTTTTGTTATGGGGAACATTGCGAAAATGTTTGTAACTGTCCGCTGCCAGCTGTTGCGCCTGCTGCAGATACTGCTTTTCGCCGGTAAACTGATACAGCAATACAGCGGCTTCGATCAATGAGCCGGTATTGTAGGTCCAGAAGGTACGGTTCAACTCACCGTCCGGCTTGATGTTATTGGTGATCACTCCAGTAGAATCCCGCAAAGTATTGTACATCCAGCTGTAGAACCTTTTGCCCTGATCCAGGTAATAGGGATCTTTGCTTCCCTGGTAGATCTTTAAGGCCGTAAGTGTGGCCATACCATTCGTGCAGGCAGGCTTCTGATCATTATGTCCTTCCAGCCAGGGTACGCCACCGCCCATATCTTCGTTCCAGCCACTTAGAATAAAGGTAAAAACGTCTTTGGCGCGTTTCAGATATAGCGGGTTCTTTGTCAGCAAGTATGACTCCATGTAATCAATACCCACCAGGCCATTATCATCATAGTAGCGATCCGCTTGCTCCAGCTTCACAGGATAGGCCTGATATCCCATTGGCTTGCGCACATCATCGCGATATTGCTCAATGCCCAGGACCAGCGTATCCTGGTAGATCTTGTACTTACTTTTTATTGCGGGGATCTTCATCAGTACATTAGTTGCCGAAAATACCCCGGAGAATGGCCATAGGAAACTCACTGGCTTTTCACCTACATTGCCGCCCTGCATGTAGCTGAGGCTATCCTGTTTATTTGAAGGATAGTTTTCCAGGAACAAGCCCGCATAAGCAGGCTTGCGATAGTCGTTCCAAATTTTAGCATACATGCTTTCTGCCCGCTGCAAATACAGCGCAGATTTATTTTCCTGTGCCGGTACGGCAACAGCACTTATTAGAAAGCCTGCAAGCAATAAAGCGCAGCAAACTCTTTGTTTAATCTTTCTCATATTACCTGAATTTATTGCATGGATGGTGGAGGTACTTTCGTTCCCCAATTTTTGTTCGGCTCAGCACCCATCGTAAATTCAAGTTTACCGCCTTGCATCAACTCATCCTGGTACAACCAGCAGTTGTCCAGCGGCTTTCCGTTAAACTCGGCGGATTGCACATACATGTTTTCTTTCGTGTTGTTGTTGGTTTCGATCGACAGCGTTTTCTGATTACCTAGAGTGATCTGCGCTTTATCGAACAGCGGACTGCCCAGCTGTATGATCGGTCTGGCATCTGTTAAACCTTTAACATCAAAGAGCCCCAGGGCGTTCATGACATACCAGGAACCCAATTGCCCCTGATCCTCGTCCTGTCCAAAACCATAACCGTGTATCGGATCGGTACCATAGAAGTCCTGTCCGATCAGCCTGGTCCATTTCTGCGTTAACCAGGGTTTGCCTGAAAAGTTAAACAGCCAGCTGATGTGCAGGTTGGGCTGATTACCATGGTTGTAGATCGCATTGATGCCCGCAAAAGCATCGATCGTTTTACCACCCCCGAAAGCCAGTTTTTCCGAAACGGTAAATATGCTGTCCAATCGCTGATTGAAGTTGTCTTTTCCAATAGCATCGATTAAACCCGCTGGATTCTGAGGTACATAAAAGGTGTATTGCACCGCATTACCTTCCTGGAAACCGCGCCATGGTTGATAAGGATCAAACTTGTCTACAAAAGTACCATCAGCTTTCTTCGGCTGCATCAGTTTGTTCTGCGGGTTCAGCAATTCCCGCCAGCCATTGGCATATTTGATCATTTTCTGATAGTCCTCATTTTTACCCATTGCCTTGGCCATTTGCGCTGTTGCAAAAGCACTAAAGCTGTACTCTAAGGTATGAGAACCTGAAAAGTTGGAACCTGTGGAATCGGTCACAAAGTCACGTCCGGTTTGTTCCAGGTGCGGCACATAACCGTGTTCAAGAAATGCTTTAGTATCCATTTTGCCCGAACCAATGATCCGGCCTTTGTAGTTCAGGTCATTTGCTTTCACGGCTTCATAGGCCAAATCAACATCGTAATTGCGGATCCCGGAGTTGTAAGCCGCAGCAACTGCAAGTCCTACAAAATTTGTTCCCACTCCGGAAACATACTGACTGTTTGCTATACCGTCACCAAACCAGCCACGATCTTTATACAGCTGCAACTGGGTGTTCACAAAACTGCCATACCATTCGGGATAACTGAGCGCCCAGAGTTGGGNNCAGTAACCACCCCAGATCGCATCGGTATTGATGAATTCTGCCTTCATCGCATTTGCGTCTTGTTTTGGCAGCTGCCCGATGGTCGCCTGATGTTTCGGATAGGCACCATTCACATCGCTGGCAATACCACGGCCTAGCAAGACATGGAAAAGACCTGTATAAAATTTCTTCTTATCGGCTTCATTTTTCCCTTCGACTGCAATTTTACCCAGTTCCTCTTGCCAGGTTGCTTGCGCAGCTGCCTTTGCCTTGTCGAAAGTTAAGTCCTCCGCTTCGGCTGCGAAATTTGCTTTGGCATTTTCAATGGAGGTATATGACAAACCTGTTTTAACCTCGATCACTTCCTGATCCGTAGTTTTATAGTTCAGCACCAGCCCTGCACCCAGGCCTTTTGCAGCTTTAGTTGCCGGCTGAACCGCAGCGGCAGTAAATGCCGTTACATCCGCAGGCTTTTTGCTAAGCGCTCCATAAAAGTACATGGCCACTTTTCCTTCGGGATCGTAAATCTTAACATACTTCGGATAGGTAAATACATAACCTTCAAAATGTGTGTCGTCGATCATCCGGATACTCGCATCCGTCACATCACTGCTTTCACCCTGCTTGTTGCCAATATCCAGGATGATGTGTGCGGCATCATGGTAAGGAAAGCGATAACGCTGGAAGCCTACCCTTTTGGTTGCCGTAAGTTCGGCTGTGATACCGTAATCGTCTAGCAGCACCTTGTAATAGCCAGGTTCTGCCTGTTCATTTTTACGGTCGAACTTCGAACGGTAGCCACTAGTTGGATCTTCGAGTGTACCAGGTTTTACTTTGATGGCTCCTGTGGTTGGCATATAATTTAGGCCGCCCACCTGCCATTCATGAAAGTGCACAAATCCTTCAATGGAATTCTGCCGGGTATCGTACCCAACGGCTTCCCAGCCGGTTGGATTGCCATAACTCCCGTTTGTGGAAGGCGCAAGTTTGGCCATGCCATAAGGCACAGCTGCCGGGGTATAAAAGAACCACCTGCTGTGTGCAGTGCCAATATTAGGGTCTACATATTTCAGGAAGTTATCCTGCTGCACACGGCATGATCCAAATGCGAGCAGCAATAAGAAAACTGCGGGCTTAAATGTTATCTTCATAATCTTCGTATTTGGCAGTATGCCATTTTCCTTCTTAATAGCGCTAATTTACAGTAACCTGGTGTCTATAGGCTGCATCGCCTTTCAACACGACTTCAACCTTTACATTTTTCCCATCTGCTGCAGGCGCAAACTTGTAGGTATTTGCCCACTGGTCATTACTTACCGCCTGCAACTCGAAGTACGCAGCTGGTTGCCCAACTGGCGATCCGTTATCACCCTTTGGACTACCCATAAACTGCAGGCCAGCGGAAGTATGGAACACAAACTTATATCGGTCATCACGGCCCCAGTCGAACTGATAAAATTCTACAGGGATGCTTGCCGCCGTCCAGGTGCTGTTGCCAACATAATCCAGCTGCCCGATCTCGGCATTATAGGCCGACATCCACAAGCCCAGGGATTGTATCTCCACCATGTTGCTGGTCGCTACATTAAAGTCCAGTGTTAAACGGTAAATTTTTTCCTCGTTGATGCTTACCGGGGTATTTCCTTCTTTGATGATCCCATTGTCGACAAAATAATTTTTCCCGCCCTCAGCTGCTTTATCGCTTAAAATATATTCACCGGGTTTTAGTGCAGTATAGATCTCAAAAACACCATCTTCATTCCTTTTCAGCTTAAGCGCTTTGCTCAGGTCCGTACCCGCTTCGGTAGCGGAGCCGCTGAGGTACATTTCTGCCGGGAGCTCTGCAAAACCTGCAGGCCTGCTGATGTCTAGGGTTCTGGAAACGCTGCCTTTGACGCTATTGCTGCTTTTAGAGGCCAGAACCGTCCACTTCAGTTTACCGCTGGAGGAAGCGGCAATTCCGGCCATGTTGGCAATCTTATTCAGGTCTTTATGACTTAAGCTTAGACTGGTTTCCAGTCCGCCACCATTTGATACGCTTTTGAAAACGGGATTACTGAAATCACCCTCGGCTTTATCGAAGGCAAGTTCGTAGAGTACAAAGTCGCCATCTGCCGCGCTGGTGGCTTCCCAGGTAAATTCAAGGGAATCTGCTGAAGCTGGTTTTAAGGTTAACGCAAACTGATCTGCAGGCAGGTTTAAAGTACCCACAGGGCTTACGTTTTCATTTAAAACCCTGGTATCTTTTTTACAGGATGCGATGGAGAGGGAAGCCAGCAACAGCGCACAACTCAATCTTATGAAGTTTCTCATATTATATTTTTTTTTAACTGGTCGTATAAGGTTTAATAGCCAGGGTTTTGGCTGAGGTTTGGATTCAGTCCGATTTCCGAAGCCGGAATGGGCCAGAGGTAATCCTTCGCCGTAAAGGTTCGCTGTTGTGCACGGATATAACCGTTGTCTACTGCAGGATCGCCGAATTTGGCACCATGTGCATAGCCGTTCATCGTGGTCTCGCCAATCTTCCACCTGCGGATGTCGTCCGTTCTCAGCCCTTCCATGGCCAGTTCTGCCCTTCTTTCGCGGCGGATGATATTGGTCATGTCAGCAGTACCCGGAAAATTTAAAGCTGCAGCATCGGTAAAGCCGGCACGCTGGCGCAGTAGCCTGATCGTATTGTTCCATACCGTTTCATCCAGCTGACCCAATGCTTGTTTCGCTTCCGCGTAGTTCAGCAGCACTTCCGCATAACGGATCAGGTGCAGGTTCATGCCCGAAGTAAAGGATGCTAAAGCAATGGGATCATAATATTTACGCCAGTAATAGCCGGTTGGAGAAGAAGCCTGGGAAGCACGGCTATACTCATCTAAACGCGCCGGATCAGGATCCGTCCCTGGTTTTATATAGATCACTTTGGTACTGCCATCTGGCCTTACCCAATTGTATCGGTCGTATACCACGGTAGCGGTCAGACGCGGGTCACGGTTCTCATAAGGATTGCTTTCCACATAACCTGAACCCGCTTCGCGGATGCCCCGGCCATTAAGGGTAATGTAATCATCAACCAGTTCCTGTGTTGGCG
>DDAD01000047.1 GCA_002333205.1 Pedobacter sp. UBA2067 | reverse complement strand
ACCAAACATCGGCTGGCCGTTTTCGTCAAGCACTTTACCGGTTACAGTGATCCTTCCCGCCTCGCTTTCAGTTGCCGAAATGACAACCTTGTTTTCGTCAACAAACTGATAAACCAGCCTGCCATCCAATAACGACTGAAGGATCTGTACCAGTGGTGCTTCCTTCACGTTTAAATTCACTTTACCCAGTTCTTTAAGCGATGTATTATTATAGAAAAACCGGTAATCGCTATTATTCTGTATAGCAGTTAGTATGGTGCTGACCTCTGTTTGTTTAACATCGAAGGTAAAGGTCTTTTGAGCATACACTTTTGCTGCCTGTACCTGTAAGCAGCAAAGCATTGTAATGATGAATCCTAGCTTCATTATTGTTAGAAATTTCAGACATGGAGATACCCACAGGGCAGCGTCTGCCGCGTTTTTTATTTTCATATATTGGTTATAAGCATATTAAAATTAGGAGTAAATGTTTCGAAGTCTTACTCCATTTTATGAATTCATGATGGTTGGAGCGCCTGCTCTGCCCTTCTCCTATGGGTCTGAATGATAGTAGATCTTTTCCATGCTTTTAGTTTTATTTTGGTTTAAGGGTTATGGTTTCTTAAAATTCTTCGTGGGACGTAGAATTACAGAATCTTTTTTAATTTCATAGTTAAAGTCGGTACTCATTTGCAGGAGACTAAATGCCTTTGCTAGCGCCTCATTTTCAAATACCCCCGTGATCAATTCAGATTTAAGCTGCTCCTGCTGAAAAACAACCTTTACATCGTATTTCCGTTCAATCATCCTGGCTACATCCTCAAAGGCGGTGTTGTTAAATGCCAACTTACGATCAAGCCAGGCAATTTCTTCGATATTTTCTGAAGGCTTTACAGCTACGGTTTGTAGCTTGAATTTGAGTTCGCCGGGCAAATGTGCCACTTTCGTGTTTCCTGCACGTTTCGGTACAGTTAACTTTTCATTGGGTGAAAGGGTAATCAATTTGTCGGGCTCATCGTTCATTACCACCTGCACCTTACCCTGGATCAATGTGGTCTCCACATTACGATCTTCCTTATAAGCCTTGACATTGAATGCGGTTCCAAGAACGCGGACAGTTAAATTACCGGCATCGACCAGAAAGGGTTTTTTAGGATTTTTCGTTACCTCAAAAAACGCTTCTCCAACCAATTTTACCTGCCTTTTAGCGGCATCAAACTTTAATGGATACGTCAGACTTGTTCCGGAATTCAGCTTCACAATACTACCATCGGGCAAAACTACCCTCTTGTTCTGCCCGTATGCTGCCGAAACGGTGCGGTATTTTGTGCCCTCAGCTAGGTCAGCTTGCTTGTAGCCAATTATGCCCACGCAAAGCACAGCAATTACAACAGCCGCAGCAGCCAGCCAGAATTTAAGTTTAAACCCGCTCTTCTTAGGTGTAAGCCCCGCAACATCTGCCTCCCGCTTGTTTATTTTATTCCAGAGTGCATCCAGCTGTACTTCTATCTCCTTTTCGCCGGGACTGCCTTCCACATTTGTTTCTATGTTAGACAGAACATCATCTAATAACTGGTACGAAGGATATTTACGCAGCAAGGTATCCAGTTCCAGTAAGTCTGCTCGACTCGCTGTTCCTGAAATCTTTTCCGCCATCAATGCTTTAATCCTAAGCTCCTCCATTTTCATTGTTAATCCTTGTTGATAAGGATGTTCCTTTAGCTGAGGACACCGAAATGCCGATTAATTCCTAAAGAAAAAGGATTTATTTTCCGGTGCTTTTTGATCTATTTAAAACTATCTGGCAATTCAAAAATCTCTACTTTACTGAGCATCTCTTCTATTTTCCTGATGGCGATACTGAGTTGTGCGAAAACGGTTTTATTGGAGATATCGAGGATTTGGGCTACTTCGTTTGCAGATAGGCCATCTTCTTTTAGCATCTTAAATATTAGCCTGCAACGGGGAGGAAGCTGATTGATGGCCTGTTCTATGGAGACTTTCATTTCCTTGCCAATCAACAACTGTTCGGGATTCGGCCCTGAAATCAGCAGCTTAAAAGATTGCGCATAGGTATTCATGAAAGAGGTTCTTTTGGAAGCAACCCTGTTCAGATGGTTAAGTGAGGCATTCTTCACCGCAACATAGAGGTACACGGTCAGGTTTCTGATGGTATCCAGCTTATTTCGATCCATCCAAACTTTTAAAAACACATCGTTGACAATCTCTTCCGCAACCTCCTTCTCTTTAACGAATGAATAAGAAAATTGATAAAGCCGAACCACGTTTAGCTTATAAAGCTGGTTGAAAGCTGACTCATCACTATTAAATTGAATACGACGGGCAAGCTCCTGCATATGAAATTACTACACGACTAAAACTACAAAAAAAAGCCATCGAATGACAACAATTTTCGTATGCATTAGCTTAGTTAAGCCTTTCGCTCAATATTTTACGCTCTGTATCGAAAAGCACAGCAATTTCTTCAGGTGTTAGTGGCTGTTCATATACTTTAACCAGGTCCATCGCGCCATGAAACACCCGCTCTGAAGGGAATTCCTCATTTCTTCCAATTTGCCAATTGCTGTTAACAGATAGGTTCACCGAACCATCAACCTTTGCACTACCCGCAAGTTTCCCGTCTATATACAACCATAACATATCCCCCTTACAAACACCAGCAATATGGTGCCACTGATTGGGTAAGTCCCACCATTGCCTCCCCATCTGGTCAGCACCCCACTCTTTGTAGTGCCAATAAACGGATTAACATACTTCAAGCGTTTGTCAGCCTGGGGCAACACTATGGTGCTCGTCATCATAAACACCAATATTGCTAGTATGCGCTTCAATCCGCAGTTAGATTTTGATGTAAACATTTTTCTGATCCATGATATATCCTACTAACCAGCAGAGCAGCATAAAGGATATTGCAAACATTAATGTACCGAATGCACCTGGAAAAACTGGCTGATAAAACACATCATTGATCCAGTTATAGAAACTCAGTTCTGGTTTTACCCAAATCAACTGCAGACTGATTAATAACAACTCTGACAGCAGATAGATAACAAGGGGATTCCGACCAAAAACCAGGAAGAAATAGCTCCCCCATTTTATACTTTTCAGTTCAATAAGGTAAACGAGCACACCTAAGATCAGCAGGTCTAAGCCCACAGTAAGCAATACAAAAGGGCTGCTCCATAGCTTTTTGGCAATTGGAAAAAATTGTCCCCAGAATAATGCCGCCGCAATCAGAAGCGAACCGTAGATCATTAGCATGGCTACGACTTCAAAATTCCTGCCTTTTCGCTGGATGTATGAACCAGCAAGATAACCGCCAATCACGTTAACTATCGCCGGAAGTGTACTGAGTATTCCTTCGGGGTCAAACGCAATAGCCCCTCCTTTCTGATGCATATGGGCGTGCCCCAGAATCAAATTATCGAGCTTGGTACCCACGTTGCCAAACATAGAATATTCCGCTCCGCTGGCACCAAAGCCTTCCAATATGGCCCAATAGCCAAGCAGCAAGATCAGTGAAATGATTACACTCGTCCTTTTTGAACAATAATGTACGATTAGCGATCCGAAGAAGTAACAGAGTGCAATGCGTTGCAACACGCCCAATATCCGAGTATCCGAAATAGGATTCACCACCCAGGTACCCTCGGCGCGATGCATGAAAGGAAACCAGTACATGAGATAACCGAGCAGGAAAATAATCAATGTTCTTTTAATCACTTTACCCAGAAAGGTGCTGTCGCGCTCAAATTTCTTCTTGGAAAAGCTGAGTGCATTTCCAGTAGCAAAAAGAAAAGATGGGAAAACCAGGTCCGTGGGTGTGAAGCCAAACCAGGCCGCGTGATCCAGCGGTGCCCATTGAACAGCACCCGAGCCCGGTGAATTCACAATAATCATGAAACAAATTGTCAACCCCCTGAACACATCAAGGGTGGTAAACCGGTCGGTGGATAATTCCATATACGCTAGAATGTTAAACTACTGGAAGACACCAAACACGCCGCCCGTTCTTAAAGGAACGGAAAATAAATTCAAAGTATTGGTACGTGAACTGCGTTACAACGGCTCATGGGCAGAAACGGATCTTACTTCCTGGCGATAAAATCGCTCAGGTAACTACAGTCCCCTGCCGCAACCTTATAGAACGGTGTTTTACTGTACTTGGATTGCATCTCTTTGAAGTACGTGTTTCCATAATATGCAGCGCTAAATTTTTGGTACTCTACATCATTGATGTCCCACTGGGTAAAAGCATTTATCTGCGAATCTACAATGACTTTTTTTTGCTCACATTTTGCCAGCATGAAGGTGCATTTTGCTTTAAAGTTCGGATCAGTGCTTAAGGCTCTTGCTTTCAAGTACCAGCGCTTTGCCGTTTCGGCTATCTTGAAATCCGCATCATAGGTATATTTCAATGGGCCACTATTATCATAAGACGACCAATTATAGCTGATCAAATACCAGCTATTACCAAAATAACCCGTCTGATATATGCCATTGGCCATTTTATAATAATACAGTGCAGCGTTTTTCTTGTCGCTGAGCGTCAACTTCTGCAACCGCAGCATTTCGGCAGCAAATGTCTTCTTCGTAAAAGCCCCCTTTTCAGGAACATACCTTTTAGGATAGTCATTTATGGTCTCAACAAAAGGATTTGCATAGAGCTTCGGGTTTGAAGCGTCACTATACCAGTTTTCCGGTGTAAAAAATTTGTATCCCGGCGATAGCTTGGCAAAAAGCTGAACCGCTTTATCATATTGATGGGTTCGCAAATAAGTCGTGCCATAAAGTTCATAAAAATCATCATCACTAAACCAACTTAGCGATTCAGACAAATACGCGGTCATCTCATTTCCTGCCACTTTCTTCTTGTAATTCAGCAAAGCCTGCATGCTCTTTGGGCTCATATACTGCTTCAAGAAAGCGCTGGCATAATAACTTCCAGGATCAGCTTTACTCATCGCCAGTGCAGCTTTTGCAGTATCACCTACCTTGAGGTAGGCAGGTGCTAATATTTGCTGATAGAAATTCCTGGTTGTTCTGCTGAAACGCTGATCTGCTCCAGCGCGTTTTTCATCCAGCCATTTCAATGTAGGCAGAAGATCATTTTCATGGAAAGCATTTCCCTTCCTGATGTTTTTAGCGCTCAATAGTAATGCTGTAATCCGGTATTGATCAAGGAATCTTTCAGACAGTTTAGCTGGATTGAGCATCTTCAGGTACTGCAATGCCAGGGCATCTTCATTCTCCATCCAGAACAGGTAAGCAGCAGTTAACGTACCCAGCTCTGGCTGTGGGTATTTACGCTCTTCCGCCAGTTTAACTGCAAAATTTCTTACTTCCGACAGCTGTTTCAGATTAAGCGCTTTAAGACTGTCCTTGGCCGCGGTATTTTCAGCATTGGAGAAATAGTAATTGTATGATATTTTGGCAATGTCATTCGACTCAATTAAGGCCTGTTCCAGTTTATTAACCTCTCTAACCAATAAGGCTCCGTTCAATGGACTTTTTGGATTGTATTCGTAAACCTTATGCAAGCTTTCCGTATTAAATTCCGGATTTCCGAAACCATTGATAGCCCATATGTTTGCATGCTCTTCTGCATGCTGCGCATACTTCAAGGCACCATCTACCGGAGCACTGTTATAGTAGTAATTCTTATAAGCTTGTACCCTTCTTTCCGGATTGCTTGCAAAAACCTTCGAGAACAAATAAGCGGACTCCTCCGGATTTCCCAACCGCCGGACCGAGCCGGCATAAAGCGCCAGTGCCCATCCTTTTACCGCACTCTTAGACTGGTTGGACTTGACGAACTTTTCATAGACCTGTTTACTGTCTTCATGCATCCCTGCATAGTGAAACATTCTTTCCGCCTGGTAAGCATAACGAAGCTTCAAAAAACGGTCACGTGTTGAATTCGTTAACTGCAAAGCCTCTTTCGCCAACATCAACATGCCTGTACTATCCCGCGGTTCCGGGTCCCAAATATTAACTTCAACATTGGCAAAAGGCTCCGTGCGCTTCGCAAAAGCGAAATACCTTAGCGCTTTTTTATTTTTGGAAAGACCTTGAAGAAAACTGTTTTGCTGTAGACTATCCGGCAATGCATTGATGTTTCCATCGTAAGCTGCCAGCTTTACACTCATGGCAGAATCAGCGGTATACATCACCTTGAAGACATCATCCGCTTTGACATTAAGGTAATCCGCCCATTCGCGGCTGTTAATGGCTGCCTCACTTTCAACATCTTCCTCACTGTTCAGAAATGCCATTTGGTTGTAGGCAAAGGGCGTGAACTCATCGCCAGGAACATTATTGTGGAAGTATGAAACGTAGTAGTCATAAGGATCTACTTCTCCACCACAAGCAATGTCAACAGCAATTTCACCAAAAAAAGTGAATATGAAAATGCTAAAACTTAGCAATAACTTTTTGCAGGTCCTCATCAGTAAATTGTTTTAGAAGGTTGGTATCAAGATGGTAAAAAACGATATTGCGATCAGCAGGTTTTAAATGCCGGGCTAAAAAGCCTGATGTTTCAAGTAATTCTTCAGCAGAAATGTCTTCCCATCGAATGATGTCGCCACGTTTTAATCCAGCCGCAGGGTGGTCGACCTGAAGTTCGTACAAAATAGAATTGTCCTTTTGTTTAAACAACTTTTTATCCTGAAGTTGAGCCTTGCTGATGTGCCTTGAAATGCCGGCATACGCAGCATTTCTAAATACGACGGCCCATTCAAAAACAGGTAGTGCCACATCCAGTTTCAGCGGGTAATTTTCAAGATAATCTTTAAGATAAACGTTCATCTCCTCCTGATCAAGGATAGAATTCTGCGGCCCGTATTTCCGGAGATTCCCCATATTGTAACACATCAGCATTGCCCTTTCTACCGGCGGAATGCCACTGGAAGCAATATTCTTCACCTGGTGCAACCGAAGGGTAACGGAAAGCATTTTCCCGCGTAACAATGGATGAGCTTCCAACTTTTCGAGAAAATCAAAATAGCTGTCCCGGGTGGTTTTGGTCCAATCGCAGTCTATCTGGAGCGCTGTGAAACCTCGCTTGCCAGCCTGTTTAACTTTGGCCGTTACGAAAGTTGCAATCCGCCCGGCAAGTACGGCACGTTGTGCGGAGTCCAGCCTTGTAAAAACCTGATTAACAATAAAAACCACTGGTATAATATCAATGGCCTCAGGTAGAGGATCTGAAAATGTGATCGGCGAAACCGGAGCAGCCTGCTGTAGATCCGGATTAAAATCCACATCCATAATGCGGACATAAATCGATTTTGATTTAAACTGCTCCAGGTACCTTATTTCCGACTTGTGCTGTTTGTACTGGGTCCTCCAGAAGTAGAAGCTGGTATCTACCACAGACTTCTGCTTGCAGCTTAGTAGAAAACATACAGAAATCATTAACCAGGTGACCTTGACCATATCGCTCAGGCAGCTAAATTAGTGCAAAATCACGAGATGCATGAAGCAACTAAATTATTTCGATACTATAAGAAGCAGTATTCCAGGTCTCGGCGTAAGGTTTACCGTGATGGTCACCTGAGGATTTATCCTGATCAGAAATCTCAACTACATACCTGCCCGCGAAAGGTGGATTGAAGGTCACCATTCCATGCGCATCCGTTGTGAGTTCTCGGGTCCATCCTGTCGGAGAGAAAACCTGCACTTTCTTGCCAACGGACTGCACCTGGTTCAGGGAAAGTTTGATCTGAAGTTGTTTATTTAACTTTGCAGGTGCAATGCCCTGTTTTTGAAACTGCAGCAGATTTACGGCAGCAATGTTACCGGTCGATGGCTTTCCGACCGTTACATCGGTTGTTGCCAGAAAGTGATACCTGGATGCACCCCCCAACTCCTTCGCATAGTGACTTACAGCCAGCGTGTATGTTCCATTTTGAGCAGGTGTAAAATCTGCTTCGTAGTAGTTTACCCCAGGGGTGGTTTTAAGCTGTACTTTCTTTTGATCAGGCCCCACCAGCCAAAGACTGAAATCTTTAATATCCGAGTACCATTTGGATACACTGTCACGTTCATTTTCAACAAACTCGCCATAATAGATTCTTACAGTTTGCGCCTTGCCAGGTGTTCCCGTAGGCGAAGTCTCGATCCATAGAGCGTGTGCAAATAAACTGGTTGTTATTAAACTAAATACCAGGGTAAGTAGAACTAAATTGATTTTTTTCATGATGATGTTGTTGATTTTAAACTGATGAATGGAGTGACAGCCTGCTTTGGAAACTTGCCTTCATACTTTGGCTTTTTCTTCTTGAATTTACGTCCGTACCAGATCATAAATCCAGTAATTGGAAGGCTTGCGCCAATGAGCGAGGCCAGAAATGCTAGTACTTTACCCGGAAAGCCCAGGATAGTACCAATATGAATGTCATAATTCATTTTACGGAGCTTTTGGGCAAAAGAGGCTTCTGAAAATGGAATCGAATAGTAGTCTTTTCGCATAAACTCTTTAAGTGAATGCTGATCGAAGGTGTAGCCTATGGTATTGTAAAACTGTCCTTTGTTCGGAAAAACAGCTATATCGATTACGGCAGCTGACTTTGTTGTATCTAAAAACTGATAATAAAACCCTGTAGACTCGGGGTGCTTGGCAATAACTTTTTCCCAGGCTCGGTCCATTGCCTGGTTAGCCGCATGATGTTTTCCTTTCTGAATTGAATCGGATTGAAAAGGCTCATAGGCGAGCATTTCATTTCCGCCAGAGGTTACCCAGTACAGGCCATTGCTATACCACTGTAATCCATAGACCATTCCCGTAAGTGCAATTGCCGCCAGAAACAACAGCGCATAGAAGCCCAATACATTGTGGAGGTCAAGGTTAAGGCGCTTAAAAGAAGCCGTCCATTTAACCTTGAAGCTTTTATTGACATTGCTCTTGTTCCATTTTTTTGGATACCACCAGATTAACCCTGTGATCAGCATAAGCACAAAGATCAGGGTACCATAGTTTACGATAGGGCGCCCGATTCCCGAAGGCATCCAAAGAAATCGGTGACCTTCTAAGATAAACGGAAAAAATTCCGCCCCACCTTTGCCCTTTTCTTCGACGCTGATTACTGCACCAGTGTAAGGGTGAATTTTTAAAATGGTGTTGTCACTTTTTTTGCTTTGGGTACCAGCATTTGCAGGTTTTAAACTAAGATCAATAGTTCTGCCTTGTAAGTAGTTTACATAAGCCGGTGCCTGATTAGGAAAGTGTCTTGCAGCAATTTCCAAAAGTTCAGAGGGCTTAAGAACAGGCTTGTCCTGCCATTCTACTTTAGTTTCCGGCTGGAGCAAGCCGGTAATTTCCTCATTAAACACCCAAATACATCCGGTGATGCAAACTACAAACACAATAAGGCCAGAGATCAATCCAAGCCACAAGTGAAGCCAGTTGTTGATCCGCGAAAAGAGTGAAGTTTTCCGTTTATGCCCGCTCATTTATTCAATTCTTAATTGTTAAAAATGCAGGCGCCATCATTTTACAGATAGCGCCTGCCTTTTAATTGCTTGTTTTTTGCTGTTATTCGGTAATGATGTTAAATCCATTTAACCTGCCACTACCTTTCAGATGGAAGGTTTCTTTGATCTGACCGGTAACAGGATTATATTGATTCACACCAGAGTAACCCTCAGTAGTGTTGTTAGACAAGAAATAGATTTCTCCATTATGAAGGAAAG
This sequence comes from Pedobacter sp. UBA2067, assembly GCA_002333205.1. Lineage (GTDB taxonomy): Bacteria > Bacteroidota > Bacteroidia > Sphingobacteriales > Sphingobacteriaceae > Pedobacter. Next base: position 14,975 of record DDAD01000047.1, on the reverse strand, counting down.
GGTTTTGGGTACCATAGAAACTATCGGCAGGAATCTCAAGCCTATTGGCTTTTTTAGTGGTTGCATCAATCTCTGTCCAATACCAAACATCGCTTCTGTAACTCACGCCATGCTGTGCACCACCATAGTATGAAACGGCACGTGATGGAACCGTCGTGTAGATTTTGCTGTCGTAAACGAACAGTCTGTTAAACTCTGCAGGGTACTGGTAGGATTTGATGTCGATAGAAAAGTTTTGGTCAAACTGTGTTTCTCCAGCTTTGATACGCAAAATTTTAGATGTATAATCGGTAGGCTGTCTTTTCATATCACCCACCGCAACAAAGTAAAGGTCTTTTGTTTTTTCATCGATGCTCCATAATACATGGTCGATAAATACACCGAGGTTAGTCGTGCCAGCAAACTTGGTAACATTTACAATTTTGTTATTGGTTAAATCATAAACCGCGATTGCAACCTCTTTATTTTTTGGTGCCACTTGCCAATCGCCCGGCAACTTTGTGCCCAACAATAGATCAACGTATAGTTTATCATCACGTTTAGCCAGAATCAGCTGACCAGCAGATTCATTTGGAAGGCCTTCAGACAATGAACTGAAGTCGATTTCGCCAGTACGTTCCATTGTCGTTGGGTTAAACTTCTGAACCTTCAATCCACCTCTAACATCATCCCAGTAATAACCTTCAGTTGGGCTTACCACAAGGTAGTTGGAGATGTAAGCTGTAGAAAGTGAGGGCAGGAACTTATCTTCAACCACCTTACCATCTTTAAGGTTGAGCTTCAGTATACCTTGTGCGTTCGAGGCACTATTTACCTTATAAAGGGTGTTTCCCAATACTCTACCACCCAGGGAGCTGCTCACCTGGTAAAAAGGAATATCATTAAGACTAATTTCTCTTGCCTTATTATCTTTCAGCGCATAGATACCACCACTCCAATTTGCATTGGCGTTGTAGATAATCCAGGTTTCATTTTTTGGCAAATCATTGTCTACCAAAGTTGGTTCTGGCGTATCGCTCTTGCTACATGAGCCCAGAAATAGCACTGCACAAAGGCTGAAAATTGTTGCGTAAAGTTTGTTTAGTTTCATGTTTAAAATTTAAAATCGATTAATTATAAGAACTGGTATAGTAGCTTGACATAAAAAGCGCGGCCGGGCTTTTGCACATTGAAGTTGTCATATAGTTTCACATCCCCTATATTCCTGCACTCCGCAGCAAGGGTAAGTTTCGGTTTGGCGAAATGGTAATACAATCCCACATTATTGGAAAGCTGCCCCAGCCGTCCATCACGGGGAATGATCAATGAGGTTTGAATGTTGCCATCCTTCTCAAATAATCCAGGTTCCTGCGATTTCGGAATAGCATAAAGGAAAAAACGGTGTGTATAACTTCCATTCCAGTTAAATTCCACTCGGTCGCCTTTTTCTACCACATCTCTGAAATAGCTGCTCAACCAAAAATTACCAAAGAAGAAGGGAATGTTCGGAACCCTGGATCCTTCCAGATTCTTGAACATCGCTTCTTTAATATCAATTCTGCGGATGTCCTGGTAAGTCACGTTTGCTCCAAAATCAAAGCGCTTAGATGGCGCATAGTTCGCTTCCAGTTCAGCACCTTTAACCGCTGCGCGTTCGTAGTTAATGTAGCGGCTGAACGGGATGTCAAGCTGAAGGAAAATGATATCCTGTACTTTCCGGTAGAAGAGTCCGGCAGAAAGTGTAAGATTTTTATCGCCATTTACGGCTTGGTACTGTGCGTTTAGATTTACATTGTGGCTACGTTCCGGCTTTAAGTCCATGTTTTCCTTGATCAGCCGGGCATCACCAAAAATCTCATACTCATCAGGTAAGCGTGTCGCAAACTCATAGGAAGATTTTATCAGATAATTACCGCTTTTCCAACGCAATCCTGCCATATAGCCAAGGTTCTGGCCATCTCCGGATGACTGATAGCCCATTCCGAAATTATCGGTGGTATATCCTCTGGATTGAAAACTATAGTGTTTTAGTGCAACAATGCTTTCAAGCGACTGATTTAGCCAGTTGGAACGTAATCCCAGGGCAATGTTGTTCTTGCGATAACTTGCAGGTATGGTAAGCACATCGATATTCTCGATCGCCGATATTGCACCCAGTGGATCACGGCCGTTTCTATGCTGCTGATAGTACAACTCACTAAAGTCTAAGGCATGTCGATCCGAAAGATCATAGGATAAGTTCATGCGGGATGAAAAGAACTTATAGTCTATCCGTTGATCATTCCCGAGGTTAATCTCACCAGCGCGCAGATTTCGCCCAATAATCTGCCCGGCCCAGTTATAGCGAACTGTAGCGGTATCAACAAACTTCGTGTTAAACAGGCTATAGGTAGCGATGGCATTTACGTTCAGCCGATCATGAAGGAAACGTTTACTATAATTGAGCAAACCGGTATAGTTCTTTTCTTTAGAAAAGGCCTCGCCATATACTTTATCCATCTGCGCATCGTGCTGAATCTCCTTGTAGAAGCTCGAGGCAATTAAGGTAAATCGCAGATCATCAACCCAGTTTCTGTTCTGAATGCCGGCATACGCTTCAGCATAATAGGTCCTGGTAGCATCATGAAAACGCCTGACATCTTTAAAACTTACAGGACTTGTATTTTGAGGTGCATTAACCTTGTAGTCGTTAGCGGAGTAGTTGAATGAACTGTTGGTCCCTAAGTACCATTTTTTATCTTTATTCCTCCACAAGGCGTTTAAAGTTGCCCGGTGGGTATGGAATGATCCTGCTTCGTACGAAAGCTCTGCAAGATTTTTGTTGTCTTTACGCGATACCAGATTTACACCACCGCCTAGTGCATCAGATGCCAGGTATAGCGGCATTACCCCTTTATAAATCTCTACCCGTTCAAGCATATTTGCCGGGATGGTTCCAAGACTAAAGCCATGCCCAAACAGTTCAACCGGCACCCCATCCTTGAAAAGCCTTACAGCTTTACCCTGAAGTCCACCCAGGTTCACCTGAACTTGTGAGCCCAGGCCACCGTCGCTGCGCAAACGTACACCCGATGCCCGGTTCATCACTTCGCCAACATCCCCCCCTTTGTCGTGGGACTTCTTCAAATCAATAACCTGTACTGAAAAAGGAGATTCTTCAATCAATTCTTTTGCAACGACAGCTTTGATTGTCACTTCGTCGAGGCCAATCGTAGCACTTTCCAGGCTTGTCAGTTCGAAATCGAAACGATTCTGCTTATTACAGTCAACCGTTAATTCGGAGTGTTTTACCAAAAGCACATTATTACGCAATTGTAAGGTATGAACCCCGTCCTTCAGCTCAACAGTTAGTTTCCCAGCCTGGTCTGTCAGGCCTTTTTCAACGCCATCAAACACCACCGTAACATTCGGCACGGCTTCTCCTTTCGCATTCTTTATAGAAATATACACCGGACATGCCGTGCCGAACAGACTCAAAATCAGCAAACAGCAAGTAAGTAGTATTCTTATCACAATTCTTTATTTAAACTAATTATAAATTATGTTTGTGACTGCAAATGTATTTCTTTTGCTATCCGTAGATTTATGAATACGGAAGTATTAGTTATGAGAATAGAAGTTTATTATGAGTTATATATTTCAGGGTAGCGACTTTAGCGAGTTTCTTGCATCAACCAATGTTCAGGAAAATAAGGAATCTTCATCGGGCGTTGTCGACCCGGAATGCATGTATTTACGAACTCCTAAAGGAGAGATCAGCTATAAGGAATGTGCAATAAAAGACAATCTGACGGTACTACAAGGAAGATATGAATTCAACGAAGACATCAGCATTTTCGGAAAAGGCGACTCGCATTTATTGGAAATGCATTTTAACCTTTCAGAGACAGACATCTTTTTTCAGAACAAAGCAATCAAGAATTTAACTACTCCGGCGATGTCCGGCAACATCACCTACCTCTCTCCCGATGAGAATAAGGCAAAAATTTCCTTCGGCAAAGGTATGGTTTATGAGACCTTTGATGTTCACCTGCCGATTTCGCTATTGACTGCCTATGCAGGAGAAAGCAAGGTCATGGACCTTTTCCTGAGTAAAATCAATTTAAATACCAGTGCTAAATTGTCCAGAGGCGATATAAAGGTAAACCCCAAAATATACAGTACCATTTATGCAATCAGGAATTGTGCTTTTGAAGGGCTGACTAAAAAGATCTATTTAGAGTCGAAAGTATTAGAATTACTGGCCTTTGTTCATGAATGCTCAGGCTTAGATGAACGGACTGTGCGGTTGACGGATTCTGATGAGGAAAGAATCAGGTATGCGGCAACATTGATCCAGGAAAATCTGAAGAAGCCCTATACGATTGTTGAGCTCGCTCGGGCAGTTGGAATTAATCAAACGAAGCTAAAAAGCGGCTTCAAAACACTTTTCGGCACAACGGTTTTCAATTACCTCCAGGAAACCCGGATGCAAATGGCACGTGAACTATTGTTGAATACAAGTTTTCCAATACAGCACATTGCCAATCTGTCCGGTTATAGCAGCATATCAAACTTTAGTGTAGCATTCAAGCAGGCGCAAGGATACTCCCCAAAGATGCTGCGCAGCAAGGTATAAACTGGAAAACAACTCACCAATACTCCAGGCCAAGCAACTTTTTACCTAAGGCTGAAAGTTCAGCAATAGGATAGTTGAGTTCCCGACGAGCCGGATCCCCGGGGAATGCATAGCCTTCAGGAGCAAGGCGTGCTTGCCAGGAGTTAATACGCCATTCACGCATAGCCTCGTTATCTTCATCTGCAGGCATCATCGAGATGTACTGTGCAATCCGCACCTTATCTACGCTGTTATTGGCTCTGATGCCATGTGGCTGTGTACTGTTAAATATCAGCAGATCGCCAGCTTCCAATTTCACTTTCGTTGGTGTAAAACCGGAAGTATCGGGCTTAAAGCGATCACGGTCGGTTGGTTGCGTTAATTTCCAGGTATCGTAGGTCTGAAACAGTTCCGGAATACACTGAAAGCCCCCCATGTTTTCATCGGTCTGATCGGCCAGTGCCAACACCCCCTGCACATTCTGCGGCTTTGTTTCGGGATCATAATCCCAGTGAATAAAACCTTTGTATTCATGTCCGGGGCGGATTGGAAAGTTGAGGTTCGCCCGATCTATGGTTACCCAGAGTTTTTCTGTGCCCCATATATCCGTAAATGCATCATGAACCCGCTCCTGCTGCCGGTTATCCCATAACAGCTGATTGTTATAGACCTCCACCATACCGGTATTATTCAGTTCCGTCATTTGCATTTTCGCTGAAGGAACTTTATACCAGGTTTCAGGGTCATTTGGATCCTTATGCTCATATTCCCATAAAAAGTCAGCCGTCTTTTGTGCCTGTTCTATGGAAATGGCATGTTTAATAACGACATAGCCGTTCTCGATCCAAAATTTCCAATCCTCCTCAGACAATACTTTCAAAGGTTTGCCATTGCTCCGGTCATTCAATTTGATCTTGCTGCTGGTTGCTGTCGATGGGTTACCAGGAATGTCTTTGTGCGCGGTGTCAACGCCAGGTCCAGGCATCATAGTTTCTCTTTCCATAAGTTTTATATGTTGGTTGACTATACAAAGGTGCTACAGGCTTGGAGGCCTGATTTTCTCTATACTGGCAACTTTTTGCTCTACATTGACCATTATCAAAAAACTGCTATCTTTAAACAGATAACCTCAAGCAACCGTGCAAATTCAAAAGGAGCAAGTAATTATTGATGCGGGGAAATCCTTTAAGCTGTTTTCACCGAGCTTAAGAGATTATTTTTACTGGCACTACCATCCAGAAGTTGAGCTGATATTCATAGAAGGCCTAACTGGCATCAGGCATGTGGGGCAGCATATATCCAGCTTCATGGATAGTGACCTGGTCATGATTGGACCTAATGTTCCTCACTTAAACTTCGATTATGGTCTAACGTCGGAATACCGGCAAATCGTGGTTCAGATGAAGGAGCATTTCCCTGCCGACGTGCTTAGTGGTGCTGCTGAACTTGCTTCCATTGAACAGCTTTTTAAAAAAGCCAGGTACGGTATCGTCTTTAAAGGAAGCGTTAAGGCCACTGCCGGGCAGATGCTGAAAGCAATGGAGGGTATGAACCGCTTTGATCGTTTACTTAAGCTTCTCCAGATATTTCAGCTTCTGGCTCTCAGCGATGAATATGAGTTATTGAATGATCAGGATACGAGTATAAGTCTCTATTTAAAAGATAAAGTGCGGATGGGTACGATCTATGGTTATATTCACAACAACTATTATGAACATGTAGATGTAAATGAGGTTGCAGCCCGTGTCGGTTTAAGTACCTCTGCTTTCTGCCGTTACTTCAAGCGGCAAACGAAGATGACCTTCACAGATTTTGTTAACCAATACAGGATTAATCAGGCAAAAACCTTGTTACTCAAGGATGTAACGGTAACAGAAGCATGTTATGATGTTGGGTTTCAAAGCTTGTCCTACTTTAATAAGCTCTTTAATAAACTCGAAGGATTAGGCCCCATGGAATTTAAAAGGCGGTTTTCCAAAGCCTGAAAACATTCTTTAACGTTGAGACACCCACCACTTCCCGGTTTTTGTTACTCCAGGAATGATCTTCTGCCCCATCACAGGCGTTATAATGTTCATATTTGATTTTTCAGCAAGATTCGATACCAGCTCTATAGACTCCTTCCATGGATGAAGCGCAAGATCAAACGTTGCCAGGTGGATTGGGAACAGCGATCTGGCATTAACATCGGATACAACCTGAACCACTTGTTCCGGGAAAAGGTGCGTATTTGGCCAGCCATTATTCCAGGCATCAATCTCTACGAAAGCGATGTCAAAAGGACCATATTTATCTCCGATCTGCTTAAAATGTTCGCTATATCCGGTGTCACCGCTCCAAAAGAGGTTTGACTTTTTTCCGCTGATTACATAGGATGCCCAAAGTGTTTTGTTTTTGTCCTTATTGCTGCGACCTGAGTAGTGGACGCCCGGAGTTGCCGTGATTTTGACACTTTTAAAGTTGAAGCTTTGATGCCAGGCAAGTTCAGTAATCCGGTTGGGCAGAACACCCCAGCCTTTTAGCCGGGCGCCGACGCCTAATGGTACAACAAACCTGGTATCCGTAGCTGCAAAATGCTTAATCGTATTCGCTTCAAGATGATCATAATGATCATGTGTAATCAGCAGAACATCAATTGATGGAAGATCCTCACGCTCAACTGGTGCAGCTGAAAAACGCTTTGTGATTCCAGGTAGCGGACCTGCATTATCTAAAACAGGATCTATTAGGATTCGATATCCATCGAGTTCCATTAAGGCTGTGGAATGTCCGAACCAGTACAGTGCCAGGTCCATCGGTGGTTTAGAGAAATCAGATTTGCTAAGGCTAATCTTGGGAAGTTCGTTTTGAGGTGCATAGGGCGACTTCATAAAAAACCTTAGAAAACCAGGATCGCCTCCAGTAGTTTTATTTTTTGCGAAGATGATGCTTTGCGGGCTCACAAACTCATTAAGCCTGGAGTCATAATAGGAAAGCCGTCCAAACTTCTGGACATTCTCCTCATGCGAATAACGCTGACCGATTTGATCGTTCACACGAAGAACCGCTGCTACAATTAGAACAAGGAGAATAAAGGCAAAACCTCCGGCTAACTTTTTCATTTTAGAACTTGTCATCTATTGAGATTGATTTAGTGCTAAAGATAATGCACCGGCTACAATACCGCAGTGAATTCTTTACGCTTTATAAGCAAAAGCATATTGAACTGCTGAAGATTTCACTAAAGCGTGGGAAAAGCACCGCCGTCTACAGCATAGTTCGTACCGGTAATATATCTTGCTTCTGAAGACGCCAAAAAACCTACTAGATTAGCGACCTCTTCCGGCTCTGCCATCCTGCCTATTGGAACACCTACTTTGTCCATTATGGCTTTAAAAGCCTCGTCGACAGTAATGTTTGAAGACTTTGCAAGATTTTCTATGAACTCCAGCATCAACGCTGTTTTGACTACCCCTGGTGAAACAACATTTACCCGTATACCTTTGTCGCCCAACTCAGTCGCCAATGCTTTGCTATAGGCATTTAACGCTGCTTTTGCGGAAGAGTAGGACATTGTCATTTCCCAAATCGGATGTTTTGCCGCATTCGTGGAAATATTGATGATTACACCACTTTTTTGTTGAATCATAACAGGGATAAGTAATTTGTTCATCCGTACAACCGACAAGAAATTCAGTTGCCAGTCGTTAAACCAATGTTCGTCTGAAAGTGTGCTAAAGCCACCACCGGGAGCCAGATTAGCGCCCGCATTATTTACGATGATGTCAATTCTGCCATACTTTTCCAGAATTTCCTTAGCGACATTCTGAGCATCTTCCGGCTGCGTGAGATCCGCTGCTATGAAATGGTGGACGTTTGTGTTTTCATCAGGCGCAGTTCGTGCAGTTATTACCACTTGAGCACCACTACTACTCAACTTGTCGGCGATTGCTTTACCAATGCCTTTTGTTCCGCCTGTTACCAGAGCAACCTGCCCGTTTAATTTACTTTCCATATTGTGATTTTCAAATTGAGTTGTAAAGTAAAACACAATACTTTACTTTTGAAAGTAGTTACAACTTTGTACAGTAATACCAAAAGGTAAAGCAATCCTCAGGATCAATCAGTTATGAAACAAAATAAATTGAAACAAGATGGTGAACGCTGTGCACTACAGGAAATTCTGGGTGTAATAGGAGGCAAATGGTCCATGTCCATCATCTATGCTTTGTTCACAGGCAAGAAACGGTTCAGTGAATTAGAACGCATGGTGACAAACATTAACACTCGAATGTTGGTGAAAGAGTTGAAAAACATGGAAGCAAACGGCATCGTTGTCCGCGAAGTTTTTCCAACCGTTCCCCCTACTGTAGAATATACCTTAACTACAAAAGGGGAAAAATTAGAGCCGATTATAAACGAATTGTATAAATGGGGACTGGAGTACGTGAACCAGCCCACCATCTTGAGACATTCTTGAGCAAACTGCTTGAACACGCATCAATGCATGCTTACACTGCCGCACATTGCGGGCAAGTATTGATACATGTTTAGGGCTGGCCGCCTCCACCCGCAGCCCCATATATCTGACCAGTAGCATAGCTGGCATCAGCTGCAGCAAGTTGTACATAGATCGATCCCAGTTCTGCTGGCTGACCTGGCCGTCCAAGCGGTGCATCTCCACCAAAGTTTTTCAATTTCTCTTGCGTTGCACCTCCACTTACCTGCAAGGGCGTCCATATAGGCCCTGGTGCAACACCATTAACACGAATTCCCTTCGGAGCAAGCTGTTTAGCGAGTGATCGTACAAAGCTTGTTGTGGCTGCTTTGGTCTGGGCATAGTCGTAAAGATCTGCCGATGGATCCTGAGCCTGTACAGACGTGGTTGCAATAATGGTTGAGCCGGGCTGCAAGTGCGGCAACGCTGCCTTGATGATCCAGAACGGTGCGTAGATGTTTGTTTTGATGGTCCAATCAAACTCCTCGGTGGAGATGTCCAGGATTGATGGCCGGCTTTGCTGCCGTGCTGCATTACTCACCAGAATGTCTAGCCCACCTAAGCCCTTTACCGCTTCTGACACCAGTCTTCCGCAAAATGCCTCATCCCGAAGATCTCCAGGAATGGCTATTGCTTTTCTTCCCTCTGCCTTAATTAAGGCGATAACCTCTCTTGCGTCAGGTTCCTCGTCAGGCAAATAGTTTATCGCCACGTCAGCACCTTCCCTCGCATACGCGATAGCTGCTGCCCGCCCCATACCGGAATCCCCTCCGGTGATCAATGCTTTTCTTCCTTTTAATCTTCCTGATCCTTGATAACTCTTTTCGCCATGGTCTGGTACCGGATCCATTTTACTTGCAAGCCCTGGCCAGGGTTGAAGCTGCGCTTTGAACGGAGGCTTTGGATATTTGCCGCGAGGATCATCAAGTGCCAAGCTTAAAGAACGCTCTGCTAAACCGACATTAACAGCAAGAGCAGGAGAAACTGCTGCCGCGGCTATACCGGCGCTCAGTCCGGTAATCACTTTTCTTCTTGATATTTTATGCTCTTCAATCATTTTCTTTAGCTTATATAAAAATTTAACAGTTGCCTGTAAACCTTGTTTTCAACACCTTAGCATTTATAAACTTTCAGGTAGATATCCCCATATCAGAAAAAAGTAGTATTGTGAAAAATACCAGCGCAGAAGTACTGACCACCTGATTCTAGAAATTTACTGCGGTACAATTACCCAAAAAATAAAATAATTTATAGTATCTATCTTGAGTAAACAGGAAGACGAACGCTTGTACAATCAACTATATACCAGTATTTTGCACCATTCTAAATCTTTTACAGTCATGACGGATTTTGAATTTATGGCACTGTCTGAACAGGATAGAATTAGGCTATTATCAACTGCTGATTACATTGCAAAAAGCGAGGAAGTACCTGCTATGCTCTTTTTAGTGGAACAGTTTTTTGTTGAAGTCTTTTGTGACATAGATGGAAACTTGCTTACTGCAATCACATATTCTTCAAGTGCAATCCTGCCAGATCAATATCTGGATCTGGTAAACCTGGATGAAATTGCCGATCGATTTAAATAGATAATGGTATGGGCATAGTACAGCGACTACAGGCGTTCAAGAATCATATACTGGTAGGGTGCAAGTGAAACTGATGTGGCGAGTTTTCGTTTCTTCCCGCTAAACGCGTCTTTCCAGCGCTGGGTTAAAGCAGGTTGTAGTTTATAGTGAAGTGCTTTGTTTCTTAAATTGGCAATTACGAGCACCATTTTGCCATTAAGTTCTTTAGTAAAAACACAAACGTCTTTATCACTAAACGATTTCAGCTGCCCGCGCCTAACGGTCTCATTACCATTTCTAAAATTGATAATCTTCCTATATGCCGCTGTATGTTCCAGATTTTTGTTCCAGTCAATTTTAGTTGTTGTGAATGGAAAAGTTATACGATGTGTTGTTCCAACCTCCTGTCCATTATAAACCATAGGAATACTTTGCATGCAGGAGACTACAACAAATGCAGCCAATTCCCCATCCTTGCCCCCAAAAAGTTCTAAAGAAGTACCATCGGAACTGTTTACATCATGATTGCTGGTATATCTCACATACTGTTGTCCAGGCAAGGCACCCTTTAAATCCGCAGCATTCAGGCTATCGATAGATAGCACAGACTTACCTTCTTTGTAGATCTTTTTTAAGTTTTCGAAGAAATGAAAGCCAAAATTATAATCAAACCCTGCTTTAAAATGGTCTGCACGGGTACCTTCGGACAACATCAATAGTTTTCTCTTGCCTGCAGCAGCTCGCAGACTTCCAACAGCCTCCTTCCAGAAGTCAAAGGGTGGACCATCGGAATAATCACACCTGAATCCATCTATATTGGCGTTTTCAAGCCAGAACTTCATGGATTTTATCATTTCCATTCTCATAGCCTTATTGTCGAAATTAAGTTGGGCAACATCATTCCAACCAGTTCCTGGAGGACTAATAATCTTACCGGTGGAATCCTGCTTGTACCAGGATTTGTTTTTTGTCCAGGCATGATCAAAGGCAGTGTGATTGGCAACCCAGTCCATGAGTACACCCATGTTTTTTTGGTGCGCTGTGTTGACCAGGGCTTTCAGATCATCCATAGTTCCAAACTCCTTTGCTATGGAGGTATAATCCTTGATGCAGTAAGGAGAGTTTACGGAGTTTTCTGTACCAACGGGGTATAAGGGCATCAGGTAGATCACGTTTATTCCAAGTGCTTTGATCGAGTCGAGCCTGGCAGTTACACTTTTAAGGTCACCCCCTGCACTAAAAGCACGTGTGTTAACCTGGTACAAGGATACATCACGTCTGTCAGGGATGATAAAAGCGGTTGATGATGCTTTGTGCTGTGCGATAGCTGCTGTAGCAAACCAAAGCACAAGTAGGGTATTCAGTGTTAAGTTTTTAAGAAGATTCATGTTAGGGATTCGGCTTGTTACTTCAATTGGCGCTGCTTTAGAATAGCCTCTAATTCCTGCTTGTCGTATCTGGAGCGATTTACCAGTTTATAAGCAAAGAATAATGGAATCAAGGTGACGAGTCCTAATGTATGCTTCATGAAGCTGAATATTACAACACCAACCAAAAAACCGATGAATACGGCATTTAGTATGGCAGTAGATTTCATCTTCTTTTCTACTTGTAATAATTCTTCATTTGTCAATGCAGACAAGTCTTTGTGATCCATTTCATTCCGAGGTAAGAAGAACTGTCCATTTTAGTCATAAATCTCTAAAGTACGTAAAATATTTAAAAAGAAACCCCTACTTAACACCAGCACCAGAATGCAAGCAAAACCAGATAACCCGCAGATCACAAACACACCAAACCCAGACCTAACGCACAGCTCGTGTGCCCTTGGTGTGGGTTTGGTGTGCGTTTGGTGTGCGTTTGGTGTGCGTCTGCTGTGCGTTTGTGCCGAAGCGGCCCCTATTCCTACCCCAGCTATACGCCTAAACTAAATCTTTTTAACGACTGGCCAGCGTTGCTGTGGGACGGCTTGCTATAATGGTTTCATTTGCAGCAAATTGGTCCATGGTTAAGTTTCCAAGATCACACATTTCAATTGCGTGCTGGTCGGTTGCACCTGCAATCTTAAGCGTTGATGCGCCCTTCACAGAAGTAAACATGGAAACGGTTTTGGCTTTGATATCTGCAGTAGCATTATCTTTCAATTTCACATCCAGATTCAATAGCTGAAAACAACCTTCAGTTCTAACCTTCGACTGGTTGTTCGCTTCAATCGCGCCCAGCTCCTTTACATAAACCACGATAGATAAAGGTCGGTCGGCAAAAGAACTGATGCGCAACGTACCACCTTGCTGCTGTACCAGTGCATTTTTGGAATAGTACTTATCGTACACTTTCACGCTTTCCTTGCTGTCCTGCACCAGCAGCAGGTTCACATTTCCACTAACCACAATCTTTTTGATTTCCTTAACTGAACCTAAGGTCGTAATGTAGTGGGCAGGTTCGGCTGCATGCACTGCCGCAGTGTTGGTCAACAAGATTATTCCGGTGAATAGAGCGAAGACGGTTTTTACTGAATTTTTCATGATTGTATTTCTTTAGTGTTTGTAAATCAATTATTTATATCTTTTTCTTTGTTTTGGTTATAAGACGCCTCGACAAAAAAAACGTTTCAACCGGATTTGTCTAATTAGACCATATGAACTTTCATTTCGACGAAAAGCAGAAATATTTCGACCAACGGATAAAAAAATTTTCAATTCCGCGAATTCATGTTTGATACAAAGTGAAAATCCTGTATGTTTAAAACTTTTATACGCACGCTCCCTTAGTTTTTAATTTATTTTCATCCCATGCTACGTGTAGATAGTTCAAAACCTTTCAAATTAGTGTACGCCTTGTGTAAACATGATTTTTTGGGCTATCTTGTGGAACCTCATGTTGTTCAACTAAATCCACAGGGTGATTTTTCCTTAACTTACCAGCGGATTTTCAGCCATACTGCCGCAGAGTTCGAAAAGCACTTCTCGGAAGCGGATATGAAAATCATTAAAACGCTGGATGATATCGAGCAGGACTCCATCATCAAGAAATACTATAAAAAGCAGATCCGTCCATTTGAATTTTTCAGCAAGGTGTTCGATGACAAGTTCTACGATCATGTGCGCCCAAGGGTTGAAAAGAAACTGGCAGACATCCTGAAAAACCCTGTAGTTGCTAAATCCCTCTACCTGATGTCCAAAGATGGATGGCCGGTGGGAACCAGACTTCAGATGGCTTCAGAACCTGCTACTATTCTGTTCCACTTTAGAAGAAATCAACAGGAAACCCGCTACTTTCCAACCATCAAGTATGCAGGTATGCGTATCGACTTTATGTTCAAGGATGCACAGCTCATCAGCAATCAGCCTGCATGGCTGTTGCTTGACCAGACACTGTACTTCTTTGAGCCTGGTATGGAGGGTAAAAAGTTGCAGCCATTCCTGAACAAACGCTATATCACCATACCAAAGGCGACAGAAGAAACCTATTTCGAGAAGTTTGTAGCACCACTCATTGAGAAGTACCATGTGTACGCAGAGGGTTTCGACATCAGGACGGAAAAGAATGACCCGGTACCGATATTGAATGTTTCGTTCGTGGAAGACGGCATATCCCAGCTTCAGCTTTGCTTTCGCTATGGCAGTTACACCTTCGCCATGGGCGATGAACAAAAGGTAACTGTACGGGTGTCTAAAGAAGCGGAAGAATATACTTTTAACCGCATCAAACGCCAGAGCGACTGGGAAAAAGGCAAGTATACGGAGCTGCTGAAGATGGGCCTCAAAAAAACGGGACCTGTGTTCTACACGCTGGAACTGAACAATAAGGAAGATGCGGATCCTGCATACGGGGTCCTGAACTGGACCAACGAGCACATCAAGGAACTGCAGGAACGTGGATTTGAAATCCAGCAGTCTGCCGGCCCCAAGAAATTCCTTTTTGCCAGTAACCACATCGACTTCGAGATTAAAGAAGAGAACGACTGGTTTGACATCAATGCGATCGTTTACTTCGGCTCTTTCGCAATACCGTTTATTGCGCTGAAGCAATATATCCTTCGTAAAAAAAGAGAGTTTCCGCTACCCGACGGCTCTATTGCCATTATCCCCGACAAGTGGTTCTCGCAATATGGCAGTCTGTTCAATTTCTCGGATTCGAATAAAGCACTGAAGCTGCATAAACATCATGTTGGCCTGATCAATGATCTGTCTGAAGACAGCATTGCGCATGTGACGCTGAACAGGAAGCTGCAAAAGCTGAATGACTTTGAAAACATCGAAGAAACAGACATGCCGGTGCACTTCAAAGGTAATCTGCGCAGCTACCAGAAAGCTGGATACAACTGGTTCAGTTTTCTAAGGGAATATCACTT
>DDAD01000155.1 GCA_002333205.1 Pedobacter sp. UBA2067 | reverse complement strand
CAAACAAAAAAGCCGGCAGCATTTTACAAATGCTGCCGGCTTTTTTGTTTGTAGTGTTTTTCCTACTTCATCAGCTCCAGAAATTTTGGAACCTCTCTGTCGTTGCTCGAAAACTTAAGCAAACGCTTGTTTGTGCCGTAAAGGTACATGGAAGGGTACTTGTCGGGCTTAAAGGTTGGTATAAAAGCCTGATGTTTGTCTTGTAGCAGCGTTACGTTTTTCATCGCCAGCAATGGCTTAGCAAAGTTGGTCATAAAGTAGTCTATCGAGCGAAACTCATCCATCGAAACAAGGTATATGTTTGCGTTCGCTAGTTTTCCACTTTCTTTTGAGAGTTGTTTAGCAACTTGCTGACAATGGTCGCAGGTCGCATCAAAGAACATAATAAAGGCTTTCTTTGTTGTCGGGATCTGCGCAGTAGAGAATGTTTTGCCGTCCTTTTTGTAGAAAACAGCACTTGGTAGTATCTGTGGCTGTAGTTGTGCACTCACCTGACTGGCAAACAAACAGCAGATCATCGCTATAAGGAGTTTTTTCATAGCTCTAATATCCATATTAATTAGGTAATCTAAAGCACTCCGCATCTAAATTGGTGGTAACAGCATGCTTGTTGCAACGTATTTGCTCCGTACTAGACCAGGGGTTGACAAGGCATTGGTACGTCTGGACACCTATCAAGGCCTTATCAAACCCCTGTCAATTCCTTGTCAAGTGCCTGGGAAGCTCCCTGCAATAGAATAGTGTATATACCGCCAGGCGGTAAGCGGTCGGGATTTAAGATCGTCTGCAAACCTAATTTGGAATGTTTTTGTTAATGAGGTAAATTGAAGCTGAATATGGAACATACAGGATTAAGGGATTTTTTTTTAACACGTTTGGTGGATCTGTATCATGCTGAAAAGAAATTTATCAAGAGTTTCGTTGCATTGTCTATAGCAGCATATACGGAAGAACTAAGAACTGCACTCAATTCACCATCCACAGAGGCAGAAACACATGTAAGTCGACTGGAAACCATCTTGAAGTCACTAAAGGTTAAGCCTACAAAGCAGGAGTGTAATATTGTGAGCGCGCTTGTAGAAAAAGCCAGGGATCTAATTGTAAAGAACGAACCAGGAACATCCATGCGGGATGCGGCGATCATTTACGCTGCCCAGCATATTGAGCATTACAAAATTGCCAGCTACACGGTCTTGCTTGAAGTAAGTAAGGAGTTAAACCTGGAACAAGCGAGTGTGTTATTGGAGCAGTGCCTTAAAGAAGAAAACGATACAGCGGCCTATTTGTCGCAGATTGCAAGTAACATCATCAACCCTGCGGCGGCCAAGGATGCAGTATAGATTATGTAAATAATTGGTAAGGAAAGCCCTGGAATTATAATCCCGATAAAAAAGCTGTATTTTTGCAGAAAATATATAGCAATTTGGGAACTCCATTAGATTCAGGCATAAAGGGATATAACAACTACGGCACGCATTTGAAAGCGAAGTACGAGGGGCAGCGCGTGTTTAAAGTTATTGTTGATGGTGGGTTTACCTGCCCAAACCGCGACGGCTCTAAAGGCTATGGTGGTTGTACCTATTGCAATGTTGACTCCTTTACGCCAGAGTTATCCAGGAAACTTCCAACCATCCGCGAGCAGCTGGAGCAGGGCATGGAACGTGGCAAGCGCTTTTATAAAGCAGATAAGTTCATTGTCTATTTTCAGCCGAACACGAACACTTACGCACCTACGCACTATCTAAAGATGATGTATGACGAGGCTTTGTCTATCAACCCGGAAGATGTTGTCGGCTTTTCGGTAGGTACACGACCGGATTGTATCGATGCAGAAAAGGTTGCGCTGCTGGAGAGTTACGCTGATCGCTTTGATGTGGATCTGGAAATGGGCATGGAGTCCATCTATGATGAAACCTTGAATCAGATTAATCGGGGTTGTAGTCATGGCGAGTTCGTGGAAGCAGTGAAACTGTTGGATAACTCACCGCTTGATCTATGCGTGCACACGATTTTTGGCTTCCCATGGGAAACCGAAGAGATGATGCTGAAGTACATCGATGAGATTAACCGTTTTCCGCAGATCAAGTTTGTGAAGTTTCATCACTTGCATATTGTGGAGGGCTCGATTATGGGCGTTAAGTACAAGAAGAACCC
Organism: Pedobacter sp. UBA2067; assembly: GCA_002333205.1. Lineage (GTDB taxonomy): Bacteria > Bacteroidota > Bacteroidia > Sphingobacteriales > Sphingobacteriaceae > Pedobacter. The sequence continues at coordinate 6,594 of DDAD01000155.1, read as the reverse complement.
CTTCAAACTCTTCACACTCGAAGAATATACCGACTTACTTTGTAAGCTGATTCCTTTATTGAGACCTGATATTGTTATTCAACGTTTGTTTGGTATCTCCGACTGGGATCTGCTCATCGCACCAAATTGGGGACTGAATAAGTCGGCCATCCAAACCTACATAGATAAGGAAATTGAGCGTCGTGGTATCGTTCAGGGATCCGCCTATGAAGTAGGGGTGGTATAAGTCCCGAACAGGGCTTCTATCTTTTGTTTTCTGTAGCTGAATATCTGTTGTAGCTTGTTGGCTACAAAAATCCCGTTTGCCAGCTGTCCTAAGATGCCAAGCGGCATGCCATAGGTTAAAATATCCTTCATCAGCACGCCACCTGGTATCTCCTGGAAGTGGTGCTGGTGGTGCCAAAACTTATATGGCCCAAATCTTTGCTCATCAATGAAGTACTTTTCGTGCTGTACCTGGGTAATTTCTGTCATCCAGTCCAACTTTATCCCCAAAAGAGGCGAGACTTTATAGGTGATAATCATTCCAGGATACATTTGAGTCGCTGCAGTTGTATTCGACGTAACGGTAAAAGCCATTTCCTTTGGGGTAATCTTGGCCAAATTCAGCGGAGAAGAGAAAAATGACCAAGCTTCAGTTAAACTTACTGGCATTTTCTGGCTAAATTCCAGGTGATATGATTTCATATTTCCATAACAATCCTGAACGCAATATGTTTATGTGCTTATTTTCGATATTTTAATCTGGGTTTAATGGACTTTTGGTGGTTTCTTTAGTTTATTTACCGTTAAAATTGGGTTAGACTGCTGTTGTGTCTCTTTTTTATTGAAATAACTTTGATATTTTCAATTTAAACAATGTATTTTTGGTTTATATACTTGTAAAATCAAGAATAATCTCGTTTAATTCTCCTGATTTGTTGTTTTAAATTGATTTATATGAAAAATTTAACCTTGAGACAAAGCCTTCCCTTTGTTTTGTTGTTGGTAATAGGTGTGTTGTGCCTGTTTTTTCCGGTTCTTCCTAATTTTGATGAAGGAAAATACAACACTGCCGACATCGCCTGGATATTAATCTCCGCTGCACTGGTGTTTCTGATGACGCCAGGTCTGGCCTTCTTCTATGGGGGTATGGTTCACCGGAAAAATGTGTTGTCTACCATGATCAAGAGTGTTGTTGCAGCTGGGGTGATCACAGTAATGTGGGTTGTTGTAAGCTTCAGCCTGGCATTCGGAGAGAGTATAAATGGTATCATTGGTAATCCTGGCACCTTTGCTTTTTTTCAAAATGTTAATTCCGGGGCTCCCTGGGCAGGCGCGCCGACTATCCCGCTAACGTTATTTGCAGTGTTCCAGTTAATGTTCGCCATCATTACCCCTGGTTTAGTGGTTGGGGCAGTGGCAGAGCGAATCAGGTTTACCTCGTACATCCTGTTTATTGTTCTGTTTTCTGTATTCGTGTATTCTCCACTTGCACACTGGACCTGGCATCCTGAAGGATTTCTATTGAAAATGGGTGTTTTGGACTTCGCCGGAGGTACAGTAGTACATATCTCCGCTGGTATGGCTGCACTTGCTGGCGCACTAGTGCTTAAGCGCCGGAAATCGCACATTGAAAACAAAGAAATACCGCCTGCAAATATTCCTTACGTGCTGATTGGTACCGGCTTGCTATGGTTTGGTTGGTTTGGCTTTAACGGTGGTTCCGCATTTGGCTCGGGTGCATTGGCGGTGAGTGCCTTTGCAACAACCAATATGGCTGCCGGTGCAGCTGGATTATCCTGGATGTTTTTTGATGTACTGCGTGGCAAGAAACCTTCAGTCTTAGGATTCTGCATTGGAGCCGTTGTTGGTCTGGTGGCCATCACGCCGAGTGCTGGCTTTGTCGCCATTCCCGTAAGTATATTTATAGGTGTAGTCGCTGCGATTATTTCAAACCTTGCAGTGATGTGGAAATCCCGTACCAGTCTGGATGACACACTTGACGTATTTCCATGCCACGGGGTAGGTGGTATTGTAGGGATGATTTTAACCGGTGTATTTGCCAGTAAACAGATCAATCCTGCAGGTTTCGATGGCTTATTCTACGGGGATGCCACCTTCTTTTTAACCCAGCTTAAGGGGGTTGTGATTGTAGTGACATTTAGCTTTGTGATGTCATATGGCATCTTCAAGCTGGTAAACCTTATCCAGCCAATCCGTGTAAGCTCCGCAGAAGAAGAAGAAGGACTTGATGCTTCACAACATAATGAGAAATACTATCAGGGTACACTGATTATTGAAAATAGCGTTGTTGAAAGCGTGATTGAGGTAGAGTCCCTGAAAAAAGTACCAGCTTAAGCTGGTATTAATGTACCATTTTGTCAGCGCAAGTTGAACTTGCAAAAGCTTCGGGCTTAGCTTTAAAAATAAAGCCCATACTTAAGATGTATCCCATTGCTTCATTAAGTGCCTTGTTTGATTTGAAAGATGGACTTGTATTGATGTCGGCATGTACTTCCAGGCCGACATCATAAAGGTCCAGCAAATCACAAATGGCATATGCGGTTTCAATTGATTTCTGTACTTCCGCCAGCATCCGCTCTTTAATGCCCATACGTTGCAGGGACTTCTCCTGATGGATATACATAAACCCTCCATGATGTGCGCGTAGCAGCACAATGACAGTAGCAAAGTTTGTAATTGGACCTTTAACCTGAGAATCTGTACCAATACAGATCTTTAGTTTATACCCCTTTTCGCTTTCCCGGATAATTGCCTGTTCAATTTCTTCAAGTATCGGCTTATGAATAACCTCGCCGCTGAATTTCTTCCAGTTCATAAGAGTTGGAGTTAAGAATGTAGCTACCCTAAGATAATGGTTTCCAAGGTAAAAAAGATGTTAATTATTATACTTAATTCCTTAATATCAGTAGGTTGGGCTTTTTAGTTCATCTTTTAACGATTGTTAGGCTTCTGCTAAATCTGCAAAAACTCAAAACAATACCATATTAAAGGGGTAGTATTAGTACATATGACAAAGAATAAAACCATTATTGTTTCCAACCGTCTTCCTGTGAAAATTGTAGAAAAGGATGGGGTTTATGAATTGAGTCCAAGCGAGGGAGGTCTGGCTACCGGTTTGGGTTCTATATACAAAACCGGGCACAACGTCTGGATTGGCTGGCCGGGCCTTGAAGTACCGGAGGAACGACAGCAGGAGGTTACAGAGAAATTAGCAGCGCTGAATTTAATTCCGGTATTCCTGAGTAATGAAGAGATTAACCAGTATTATGAAGGCTTCTCTAATGAAGTGCTGTGGCCGGTATTTCATTACATGACGACCTATGCCAACTATGAGCAGAGTTACTGGGATTTTTACCAGAGTGTAAATACGAAATTTGCCGATGCTGTAGAAGCCCACCTCAAAGAGGGTGATACGGTTTGGGTACACGACTATCAATTGTTGTTGTTGCCCGGCATGGTACGCGCGCGACAAGCACATGTAACCATCGGGTTTTTTCAACATATTCCTTTCCCGTCATACGAGATCTTCAGGCTTATTCCCTGGCGGGAGGAACTTTTGGAGGGTATGTTTGGTGCCGACTTACTCGGCTTTCATACCTTCGACGATGTCCGACACTTTTTGAGTGCGGCGAGCAAGCTCTCTACTTCCAAATACGCAAACAACGTAATTAACTATAGTGAGCGGCAGATTGTGGTAGAAGCTTTTCCAATGGGTATTGATGATGAGAAATTTGAGCGGCTAGCCGACAATGAGCGGGTAACTGCACATATCCAGTCGTTCAAGGAATCAAAACAGGGATCGAGAATGATCCTTTCTATTGACAGGCTTGACTACAGTAAAGGCATTATCCCAAGGCTTCAAGCTTTTGAGCTGTTCCTGCACTGTTATCCGGAGTATATTGAGAAAGTAGAATTATACATGATTGTTGTGCCATCCCGCGATACGGTACCACAATATAAAGAACTGCGGGAGCAAATTGATCAGCTGGTTGGCAATATTAATGCGAAGTTTAGAACGCTAAACTGGGCTCCGGTACATTACTTCTACCGGTCGTTTCCAATAGAATTCCTTTCTGCCTTATATAGAACTGCGGATGTTTGCCTGGTGACGCCGATGCGTGATGGAATGAACCTGGTGAGCAAGGAGTTTGTCGCTTCTAAAACCGACAACAAAGGTGTGTTGATCCTAAGCGAGATGGCTGGAGCATCCAAAGAGTTGAACGATGCGCTGATTGTAAATCCAAATAACATTGGTGAGATCATGCGTTCGCTTACGAAGGCTTTAAATATGACTGATGCGGAGCAGGAGCACCGTATGAAGAGCATGAGAGCCATTGTGAAGAAATTTAATATACATTTATGGGTAAAGAACTTTATGGATAAACTGCAAGAAGTGAAGGAAATGCAGGCAGCCTTACTAACAAAATATGCCTCAGCGTCCATTCGTGAACAAATCAAAACCGCCTATAATAAAGCTGGCGATCGTTACTTGTTCTTAGATTATGATGGAACATTGGTGGGTTTTAAAGGGGACATCGATAAGGCTTCACCAGATGAAGAGCTATTGACGCTGCTTGCAAACATTTCTAAAGTTGAAGGTAATAAGGTTATTATTATCAGTGGAAGGCGGCATGAAACATTGGAGGAATGGTTCGGACATTTGAAGCTGGACATGATTGCAGAGCATGGTGCCTGGCAGAAACAATCTGGCAACGAGTGGAAGAGTCTGCCACTGCTAACGGATAAATGGAAACTGGATATCCGTGCGGTTCTGGAAACCTATACGGACCGTACGCCTGGTTCTTTCATCGAGGAAAAGAGCTATTCGTTGGTTTGGCATTATCGCAAGGTTGAAGAAGGACTGGGCGAGCTACGTGCCCAGGAGATTATCAATCACCTTCGGATCATGGTTGCAGATAATGGCTTGCAACTGATGCCGGGAAACAAGGTGCTTGAATTTAAGAATATCGAAGTGAACAAAGGCAAAGCAGCTTTAAACTGGATGCACGATAATCACCCGGACTTTATCCTGGCTCTTGGTGATGATCATACCGATGAAGATATTTTTAAGGCGATTCCAGAAGAGGCCTACACCATAAAAGTTGGTGGGAACATTTCTGCGGCAAGGTATTATTTGAGGAACCCAACCGAAGTCAGGTCCCTTTTAAAAATGCTTACCAACTAAAGAAACACTGGTCTGTCTAATTTGATGGCAATGCGGTGAGCAGCATTCATTAAGCCCACATGGCTGTATGCCTGTGGGAAGTTGCCCCACTGGCTGCCATCATTTTCATCTATATCTTCACTAAACAAATTAAGATGATTGCCATACTGCATCAGGGAATCAAATTCCCTGATGGCATCATCAATCCGGCCTACACAGGCTAAAGCCTCCACGTACCAGAATGCGCATATCAGGAAGGTGGATTTTGGTTTGCCAAAATCATCAGAGTGTTTGTAACGGTAGAATAGGCCATTATCAGCTTTAAGTTCTGCCTCTACGGCTATAAGGTGGTCCTTCGCTTTCTGCGATTGTGGATCCAGATAGTTCATCAGGATCAGCTGCAGTGTGCTGGCATCAAGATGTGGGCTGTTTACGCCATGCGTGTACACTCTCCTTACCGGATCATAACAATCTTCAATATGTTTAGCTGCTTTGTCGATCAATATTTGCGCACGCTGCTTACTTTGATCATCATTGATGGTTGTTGCCATTTTCAATGCCGCATTTGCACCGGCCCACTGAAAGAGATTTGTATAGCAGTGGTGGTTGGCAATATTTCTGAATTCCCAGATTCCTGCATCTTTCTCGTCAATGGTACGCTCAATCTTTTTTAGAAGATAGTCGAGCCATTGTGCTGAACCATGACGCTCATCAAATATGAATCGGTTATCATGGTATAACGGTAGCATAGAAATTAATACCTGACCATAAATATCATTTTGGATATGCTCAAAGGCTTGATTCCCAATTCTTACGGGCTGATTGCCCTGGTACCCTTTGATGTTTTCCAGAATGCGCTCTGTTAATTTTCGTTCTCCGGCAATGCCAAATAGCGGCTGGTAACGCTCATCGTTGCGGAAAGAGATATCTGTGATGTAGTTGAAGTAGCGTTCCATCTCCTCGAAGTGCCCGATGTGATTTAATGCCGTGATAACATAGTAGGTATCCCGCATCCAACAGTAGCGGTAATCCCAGTTACGTACGCTACCTGGGTGTTCAGGAAGGCTGGTGGTACTTGCGGCGATGATTGCGCCGGTGTCTTCATATTGGTGGATCTTTAAAACCAGGGCAGAGCGTATCACCACAGGTTGCTGAAACCCGGCAATCGAAGAATGTTTGATCCAGGTGCGCCAATATTGCTTCGTACTGAGCAGGAAGCGTTCCGCTGTACTATCAATGGGTGCTTCCAGTTTGTAGCCGAAAGTCGTGATCAGGTACTTTGGTTCATTGAGGGCAAAATAACGTTCATCTTCGATGTAGCTTAGCGAGATGTTGGTGCTGAGCTGCAGGGTCTCATTTCCGGACTGGTACAAGATGTGGTTGCTGCCGCGACTGCGGGTAAACTTGTCTTCCCCGTAATTATA
>DDAD01000019.1 GCA_002333205.1 Pedobacter sp. UBA2067 | reverse complement strand
ACACATTCTCTGATCGCGAAAGCAACACCACGACCGGTAGCTTCCTTACGACCACGGATACCGTGCAATGCAATTGGTTTACCAGTTACGCAACCTAATGCATCTAATGAACCTGGGTTCATGGTCATGTAGGTATCGGCAATCCAGCTCATTTCACGCTCTCCTGTTCCATAATCCGGCGCAGGCACGTCGATTCCAGGACCAATGAAGTTCTTTTTTATCAGTTCAGTAGTATACCTGCGGGTGATGTTCTCCAACTCACTTACGGTATAATTTTTAGGGTTGATTCGGATACCACCTTTTGCACCACCAAATGGAACGTTTACGATANNNNATATACACTGTTGCAGGCTTTGATTTGAGTTAATAGACCTTCCGGGTGAGAGGTGAATTTTGCGGCGTTGTCAAAATTCGCACATACATCTGTAAAGAAGTTTGTTTCGGTTGCTAAATTAGCCATTATTTGTTTTTTATGTTTTTCGTTAGTTTACCTCATTAAGGCTGCAAAATTGCATTAAAAAATATCATTAATGCAAATGGCCGTCAGCTTAGTGTATTCGTCACACCTAAGCATTTAGTCGTACAAAACAAGGATTTAAGGGCGTAGAATTAGTTTTTCGGATCAGAATATTTTTCTAATTTTTTTAATCTTCGATCGATTGAAAACAAAAATAAGATCAAACCAATCAGGATTATAGCCGCACAAGCAACTACAACATAGATTTTACCTGATGCATAAACACTTTCATCAAGAGAAGATGATGTATCCTGCGCAAATATTTGAAGGCTTACTGTTAACATTAACAGCGTAAATAAATTTTTTTTCATGATTATAGCGTCGTCGTTTTATCTAATGCACGTAACCGGAATTTAAGCGTATAGATCCAATAACCAATCAGGATCCATCCAAGACATGCCGGGTAAAAAACCATCCGCATACGACTGTCCAGGTCATAGGAATTGAAACCTGGGTTACCGCCGTTTCCGGGGTGCAGGGAATCAGACAATCTAGGCAAGACAAAAAGTAGCACCACCATCATAGGGAATGCAAATATGTTATAGATGGCTGAAATCTTTGCTCGCTTCTGTTCTTCATCAATCGCGTTGCGAAGCACCAGATAAGCAAAGTACAACAGCAAAGCTATGGCTGCAAAGTTCTGTTTCACGTCAAAGCTCCAGGCTTGTCCCCAGGTAAACTTTGCCCATATCGCACCTGTAACAATCCCAAGAACCCCAAAAACAATACCCACGTTTACACTCTCAACAGCCTTCAGGTCATTGGTAGGATTATTGGATAGCAGATATTTGATACTGTGGAAAACCGAAACCCCAAACAGGATAATCATACTAAACCACATTGGCACATGGAAATACAAATTCCTGATGCTCTCATGTAGTATTGGCAACTTCGGTACACTATTTAAAAAGCCAGCTACAGTGGCATACAATACCAACACAGCACCCAGAAATTTCCACCAGTTTTTATACATTGATAACAAGTTTTAATCGCGCCAAAGGTAAGGAAATAACAACAAAGAAACTGCGCAGACCAGGACATTAATAACCAGCAACATACCAATTTCATCTAGGCTGACACTACGATCAAGCCCATCAATGGCATTTTTCGTCAGTTTGATCAGCACGATCAACACCGGGATGATAACCGGAAAGCTGAGTATAGCCATCAACATTCCGCCGTTCCCAGCTTTAGAAGAAATGGCAGAGATCATGGTGAATATGCTGGAGAAACTTAAACTTCCGAGCAGCGTTGCAAAAAAGTAGAGTCCAAGATCGGCAGGCACATAATCAAACACCAGGATATAAAATACCAGGGCGATTACGGTAAGCAGCATCATCAATAAAATATTGTAGATGGTTTTAGAAATGATCAGGGCCAACGGACTCGCAATGGTATAGATATACAGCTGCCTCCCCTTACTTTCCTGCAAAAAGCTCTTCGAGACTGCATTGATGGAAGCAAAGAGCATGATAATCCAGAAAAGCGCATTCCAGGTTACCGGATTGGCACTCACGCGAGATAGAAAGCACACGAAAATGGTCGACACAACGTACAATAGCACGCCATTTAAGGCATACTTCGAACGCCACTCCAGCAGCAACTCTTTTCTTATCAAAAACTTTACCTGATTAAACAACGTCATTGTTGAAGCATTCTAAATCGACCCAACAGACGTTGGAGGAAACACCTTTTTAGGGCTCCGCACGGTAATAAGCACTAAAGCCCCTGCCAAAATTACAAACCAGCCCCATTTGTATTTCACCACTCCTGCCGCAAAGTTGATTGCTTTTTTGAAGTGGATAAAACTGAAGGCATCATGAGATTTGAAATACACACCTGCAAGGGTTACCAAGACCAGCACCACACCAAGCCAGCCGCATATGCGGATCAGCCTGGCACGCTCAACAAAGGATCCAATGAATGCCAAAAGCACAACAACGTAGAAAACCGAAGCAATGGTAACATCCAGATCAAAATAGTTCCAATTGCCGATAATCGGAAGGCGAATCAGGGGACACATACCCCCTGCTGCCATAAGTGCCGCGCCAGCGATCCCCTGAATTTTCATACTAGCCTTGTGTATTGATACCCATTTTATCAGCGAAGTGCGCACAATAATCACGCAGATCTTCAACAATTAATTGCTCTCCGGTTGCTTTAAGAAACGTATCACCCATTGTTTGAAGGGTCTCGTAGAAGAAGCGCTTCATCTCGTCAACAGGCATGTCTTTTGTCCAAAGGTCTATACGCAAAGAGTTTTTATAATTATGATCCCATAAAGCCAGCATCATAGATTTAACAGGCATCTGCTCTTTATTCTCTGCATCGGTAGATTCCCATAATAGGTTCTCAGGCACATTGTTATCGTCCAGCTCTACGGTAATTTTAATTTCAGCTTTTTTCATCTATTCTATTATTATCAGGCAAATACATTCGCCTGTGGTTATGTAATGGTTTCTAATTAGCTACTAAGCACACTTAACTTTAGTATAAATACAAAAACAAGTGTAAAAACAATGAAAGCACATTCAATCACCCAGAGGTTTAAGGTTGATGGGATGAACTTTCTGAAAATCTGATCTGAAAGGAATGATATTACCACTGCCAGAAAACAGACTGCTATCCACAATCCATTCACCTGGTGATCAACGCCATTCGTAATTTCGGACTTACCATAAATTAGCAGGCCAGCCATCACCAGGCTTAAAGCAGTTACAATATTTAGCGGCGTCAGTTTAAACTTCAATTCCTTTACCGTTTNNGTCGGTTTTCTTTTTTACCTCGAAAACATGCTTTTTCTCATGAAAAGCACCTTTAAAATCAGGATCTTCTTTTCTTTTCTGAGCATCAATTTCCCTGGCCATCACCTGGCGCTCCTCATAAGGCGTCTCTTCCACAAATACTTCCGCTGGAAGTGGCATAACAGGTATGGTTTGTCGTATTAATTTCTCAATCTTTCGGATGTAGTACTTTTCGGCTTCCGTATAAAAGGTTAGTGCCTCACCCGTAGCCAGTGCACGCCCGGTACGCCCAATTCGGTGTACATAATCTTCAATAATAATCGGAACATCAAAGTTTATTACGTGGCTTACATCAGAAACATCAATCCCCCTGGAGGCCACATCTGTAGCCACAAGCACGCGAATATTGCCTTCTTTAAAGGCATTTATAGAATTAATCCTGGTGTTCTGGCCTTTGTTCGCATGAATTACACGAACGTTCTCCGCACCAAAGCGGCGACTGATAAAAGCAAAGATGGAATCTGCCACAACTTTGGTCTTACAAAAAATGATTAGTCTTTTAACCGCATCATCATTCTTCAGCAAGTGTTGAAGTAAGTTTATCTTGGTTTTGAAGTTCGGAACTTCATAGAACGTCTGCGTAATGGTTGCAGCTGGCGTTGCACGCTCTGCCGCTTCGATAACCGTCGGATTTTTTAGGAAATCGCCTGCAATTTTCTGCACCAGATCGCTCATGGTTGCAGAGAAGAGCAGATTTTGCCGCCTTCTTGGCACAATCTCTAAAATCCGGTGAATAGAGCCTATGAAACCCATATCCATCATCTTGTCGGCTTCATCAAGTACCAGGAAGCGCAAACTTTGCGTATTGATGTGTCCTGCAAGATAGATATCCAAAAACCTACCCGGGGTAGCTATAATAATATCCACACCAGCTTTCACTTGTTCAATCTGTGTTTTTGGCCCAATACCGCCATATACGACCACAGAACGCAAATCGGTGTATTTGGCAAACATCTTCACATGCTCCGCAATTTGCATGGCCAGCTCGCGTGTAGGTGAAAGAATCAGCGCCCGAGGGTTTTCTCCCTGTGCATATTTCAATTGCATCAACATTGGCAGTAAATAGGCCGCCGTCTTTCCCGTGCCGGTTTCTGCAATGCCGAAAATATCCTGTCCGGATAATACCGGAGCAATGGCCTTTTCCTGAATCGGCGTAGCAACGGTAAAACCGGCATCTTCTACAGCATTTAAAATCTGTCGGTTGAGTTTAAACTCTTCGAATTTTTTGGACATTCGACAAATATAGGGATTAAAATAGCTGTGCGCTATTTCAAGCCATTTATTCTATATTTTGACCTGGATACGACGGCTGGCATATTAAGAGCTGTTAAGCCGATTCTAATACAGGATCGCTTTGCTTGAATAAGGAAACGACTTTTTTATATGTGAGTCTCGACCCAACAATCAAGACGATGGTAGATACACCAGATAACATCAACACCAACGGAGTAGAGATTACAAACCCCAATTTAACAGCAAGCGAGTTTACTCTCATAAAACCACGGTAACAAATCGGGTGTAAAAGGTAAATGCTATAACTTTCAGCCGCAACCATCATCAAAATGGAGTGCAACATCGCTGGTGCTTTAAACCGGATATTGAAAATGCCAATCATGATCATGATACAAGCCATGCTAAATACAAGTCTCGGCAAGCCGGTAATAACACGTATTCGATCGCCGGATATAGGATAAAAATAAAAAACAACAACGCCAGTAATTATCAAAATCAAACTGGAGCTCAAACTTACTTTAACATCTTTCAGGAATAGCGAAATAGACACTCCAGACGCAAAAAGAAAAAGCTGGTTAAGTGGGTTTGTATAGTTCTTCCACTCTTCTACAAACAGATGACTAGCATCAATCTGAAAAAACGCGAAGTAAATAAAAACCACCAAAACAGAAGCCATCGCAACAGCAAACAAGTACTTTGACTGCCTGTAGATGAAGATCAATACCGGGAACACCAGATAAAAAAAGAACTCATTTCCTATCGACCAACCTCCATTAACAATGATTTCATCCCATTTATAAAAAGCTACAAACCCAGTAAGATTGTTAATCAACATACCAGGAGGCGGCATTTTCCAAGATATTAGAATCGTGAGAAAGGTGGTGAAGTAGAACATTGGCGCCAGCCGCTTGATTCTCTTTAGTACATATGCGCTTAGATCCGGAATATTGAAACTAATTTTGTTAGCATAGATGTATCCAAGTGTTAAACCGGAAAGCAGGTAAAACATTGGCACTCTATAGATTTCCAACCGCATGNNGCATGGAAACGTTTGAAACATCTTTTGGTCCATAGGACCATAGTGCAAAATGTGCAATTAAAATTCCGACAGCCAGTATGGCCCGGAGATAGTCTAAAACAAAAATTCTCATTGAAGTGCGTTAACACCCAAAAATAAAGATAAAATTTAACACATAACGACAAATAAAAGATTTAAAATATAAGTGGTTAACAAGAACGATATTTTCAGCTAATCATCCCAAACCTTTTCTCTTTAGTAAACTTCAAATTAACAGGGGTTTACACATTAACACCCATCAAAGTTTTACCAAATTATCATCTGTTTAAATAAACTCTTAAGTTTGAACCAATGAACACGATCCTCCTTAAAAACGCAACACTCGTAAATGAAAACCAGATTTTTGTCTCAGATGTATTGATCAAAGCTGGAAGAATAGAAAAGATTGCATCAGGCATTGAACATGCTGGTGCCATGGAAATCAATGCCGAGGGCCTGCACCTGCTCCCTGGAATGATCGACGATCAGGTACATTTCCGTGAGCCGGGATTAACGCACAAGGCTGATATCTTTTCAGAAAGCATGGCAGCCGTTGCTGGAGGCATCACTTCCTTTATGGAAATGCCAAACACGGTACCCAATACGCTGACCCAGGATCTACTTGCAGACAAGTACAACATCGCTGCTGAAGTCTCACTGGCCAATTATTCCTTTTATATGGGTGCCTCGAACAACAATCTTGATGAAGTACTCAAAACCGATCCAAGAAATGTATGTGGTATTAAGGTCTTCATGGGTTCCAGTACAGGAAATATGCTCGTTGATAATGAGAAGGTGTTGGAAAACATATTCCGTGAAGCCCCGATGCTTGTTGCTACCCATTGCGAGGATGAAGCAACCATCCAGCGCAATCTGGCAACCTATAAAGCAAAGTACGACGATCAGCTTACCATAGACATGCATCCAAAAATCAGAAGTGAAGAGGCCTGCTACATCTCTTCATCCCTGGCGGTGTCCTTGGCTAAAAAATACAACACCCGTTTACATATACTACACATTTCTACGGCGAAAGAAGTTGGGCTTTTCGATAACAAANNCCACTTCAGGATAAGCGCATTACCGCAGAAGCCTGCGTGCATCATCTATGGTTTGATGATGGTGACTACGCAACCAAAGGAAACTGGATCAAGTGGAATCCGGCAATAAAAACCGAAGCAGATAAAAATGGCGTGCTTTCCGGATTGCTAAATGACAATATCGACGTCATCGCTACAGACCATGCGCCGCACACCATAGCAGAGAAAGAACAAGCATACAGCGCTGCTCCTTCAGGCGGACCGCTCGTACAACACGCCCTTCCGGCACTACTGGAAATGTACCACCAGGGCAAAATCTCCCTGCAAAAGATCGTTGAAAAAACCGCACATAACGTTGCTACGTGTTTCAACATTAAAGAGCGAGGCTTTATCCGCGAAGGATATTGGGCTGATCTTGTGCTTGTAAACCTTAATGATCCTTTTAAAGTGACCCGCCAGAATGTACTTTACAAATGTGGTTGGTCGCCCTTTGAAGATCAGACATTCCAATCTGAAATTGTTCACACCATCATTTCCGGAAATCTGGCCTATTCGAAAGGTAAGTTCATGACCAATGAAATAGGTAAACGTCTGGATTTTAACCGATAGACATTACTGGCAGCAGCAGAGATGTTATCCGAAAACAAACAGCTTAAAAGACAGCTACTGATTAGTGGCATTCTGGCACTCCTGATTTTTCTCGCCGGCCTAAACAGTAGCTTCGTAGAAGAGGTTTATTCCAGACTGCTCTACAAATATCTTTCAGTGCTTCAAAGGAGCATCAGCGGCATATTCCCCTTTTCATTGGGAGACTTGCTGTATCTGCTGTTTATTGCTTTTATGCTATACCGGGTTTACAAGTATTTGCGAAAACTCAAGAGTGAACGCTTTAAAAGACCAGTACTTTGGGCAGCACCGCTGGGGCTCCTGAATTTCGCTTTGATCCTGTACATTGCGTTTAAGTTGTTATGGGGATTAAACTACTCCAGGCCTTCCATTGCGCAGCAATTGAAAATCGGTAATGAGAAATATAGTCCTGAACAGTTGACATCCTTGGCAAACTTCCTGATTAAACAGCTAAACAGCATACAGCTGGCGCGCTTGCAACAACACAATCCCGCATTGCAGCATTATAGTGCTAAAGAACTTGAGCAACTGGCTGCTTCAGCATATCAGGAAATGCAGGCCAAAAACCCGTTCTTCAGCTATCATCAACCTGCACTAAAAAAAGTTTTAAATACCTGGGCTATTACAAAAATCGGCTTGGAAGGTTACTACAATCCCCTCTCCGGAGAAGCAAACGTTAACATGATGATTCCGTCGCACAACCTGCCCTTTGTTGCTTGTCATGAAATTGCACATCAACTTGGCGTTGGACGTGAAGATGAGGCAAACTTAGTCGGTTATCTTGTTGCTGCCAACAGCAGTGATCTTAATTTCAAATACTCCGCAGTCTATAGTGTACTTCGAAATGTGCTGTTTGAAGTACGAATTAAGTCACCTGAGCAGTATGAGCAGATATCAGCGCGCATCAATGAAGAAACAATACTCGACTTTAAACGTGATCGTGAATTTTGGATGAAGTATAACAGCGACATGTACGCCTACATGGATGTTGCCTTAGATAGTTTCCTGAAGTTAAACAACCAGCAAAAAGGCATCAACAGCTATCAGGATATTGTAATCTGGGTTTACAATTTACACAAGCAGGAGCTATAAAACACGAAGGCCATCCTTCCTGGCCCGTATTACCATCATGATTTTAGCAATACTGCCTGCACGCAACTTCGCGTTCTCTGCAATTTCTCCCGCAAACAAAGTATCCAGTGTGTCATTGAACAGGAACAACCAACGATCAAAATGCCGCTGCTCAACCGGTAACTGCATATGTTTAGGCATGGGATCGTCTTTATACTTATGCGTATACAACAATATGGTAGACCAGAAGTCCACCATTCGTTTCAGGTGCGGAGCCCAATTGTCCTTTATAATTGATTCAAAAATTGGCCCCAGCAACTCGTCTGCACGCACCTTAGCGTAAAACGTGTGCACCAGCGTGGAAACATCATCCTCACTTTTAATATCATTTTTTTCTTCAAGCGCCATCTCAAATCTCTTTCAACAAAGCTACGAACTTAAACACCATTTATAATAGCAATTGCTTTCTCCAGAAGTTCATCTTTCCCTTCTTTAATCCCTGTTATGGTTGGTTTAATTTCCTGATCTATACGCACGCCCTTACGTTGGGTTTCTGTGCCGTCAGGGTAAAGTACACCTATGCCCGAAATCATGGTCAATATACCACCCGGCAGCGTAATTGGAGAAACGTTGCCATCAGCNNAGCTGTAGTACTGCCGATCACCGTCACATTCGGCGAACTTTGAAAAGCCATTGTTGTATATTCTGCCTGGCTTTGCGTACGCTCATCTACAATTACAACTACTTTGCCCTTATATTCATTGCTTGCCGGGATCGACAGGTCATCACCAATGCTGAATGTGCCTGGACGTATAAGATCAACCGCGGTGAATTTCACAAACGAGCTGTTGCTCTTTGCGTTCGCTGCTGGCATCTTTGTTTTTATAAATGGCACGAATGTAAAAGGCATAAACTCTGAAGGATAACAACGCATATCCACAACAATGCCTTTAGTAGCCTTAAATGCCTTCTTGATTTCAGGTAGATCTTTGTTTTTGTATTTCCCCGGGAACAAGTAGCCTATCTCCCCTTCCATCACTTTGTATGCTGGCGCTTTTGGATCAGGGTCTGTATCTAATCTATAGTCGAGTTTAGTTCTTGGCAAAGTCTCGATGGCTACTTTCTGTCGTTCGCCAGCCCGAACTACATCAAGCTGCATCACGTTATTGTTGCTGCGCAGTAAGTACGTTCGCGGCAAATCACGAAGCTGAGTGGCATAATTTGAAGCAGCTGTTATCGGCAAGAACTTACCAATGAGCCTTTCCACAGGTACACCATCAATCTGCTCAATCACATCGCCCCTTTTAAACTTCTGCTTCACCTCCAACGTATCATTGTAGTAACCTGTAACGACTAACTTGTTGTCAATAAATTTCGCCTGAATCGGCAAGCCGTACTTCCCCCGGTATTCCTCCAGCTCAGCATGACTGGACCAGATATTGGCATGTGTATCCTGAATACTGCTGATCAACTTCAATGTGGTTAACAAATATTCTTGTCTCGTCGCACTATTTACGAATTCAGGAATATAGGCCGCTAGTTTATCTTTCCAATTACCATCGATCAGGTGTTTATATGGAAAAAAATAATTGATCATATTCCAATATCGATATAAGCTAAGCAGTCGCATGCCAGCATCAGGCTGTTCAGCACTTACATAGCTATCTTCATGTTTAAAAACCGGATTTCCGACATTTGGAACCAAGTCAATATAATAGTGTTTGTTGGTGCTGGGGTTAGCAACAATGGTTTTAAGCTTTGCAGCCAGGGTCGCATTTACCACTTTGCCGTCGAAAATGCTTCCATAATCTGCCTTTTGTGCAATGTTCTTTTGGGTTGACAATGCACAGCTTTTGCACGTGGCTGGTACACCAAACTTCTCTACCCATCCCAGTAAAACCTGGTTTAATGCCGCATTCGTCTTTGCATTAAGAACCGTCGGCATTACACGAAACAATTCAGCATCCATGTTATATTCACCAGCGGCAACAGCCGGATGATGATATTTTAACAAGCCCCAGACTTCTCCTAAGACTTTAAGGTTTACGATACGTTGCTGGTTCAACTCGATTTTATCTATACCAGAACGATTTCCATAAACCGTGTCCAGTTGTGCCTTCACGAGCTTTATTGCCTTCAAAGCCGCTTGTTCAATCGGTTTTCCATCAATGTAAAGCTTGAGGCCATCAATCCACATTTTTCCTTTACCAACCAGCAGGCCACCTGCTATAATTCGGATGGCTTCATCATCTTTATACGGTAATTTAATACTGAATTCCGTCCAGTCATTAGTACCTGCAAATGCCTTATCGGCCATGTTATTAAACTGTAGTGATCCGCCATCCTTGTCAACGCGTAACCACAAGCCAGCATATCCATCAGTAACCTGCTGGGTTTTCAGAAAGCCTTTCAGTTCAACATTCTCGCCCTTGAAAGCACCGGGTATATTAAAACTGGTCGCAATAAACCCTTCGGAACCTGTGCTGCTGGTGATTGAAATGGAATATTTACCATCTTTCTTCTCCAGACTGTCTAACGAAACGGGAAGACGCTTCTCCTGTTCTGCCGAAGCTGGAAACAGCCAGCCAACAGGCTGATGCTTGGCATTGAGCCTTTCCATACTCCCGTTAAAATAGACTTGGTTCTGTGCACAGACTGTAAAACTGCATGCGGAAAATAGCAGTGCTAGAAGAGATTGCTTCACGATAAATAGCGTTAGATTAAAAGATTCCTGAATATAAACAAAAAAGGTAAATCGCAATCAGACGGGCCATGATCAATCTGCCTCCAGGCCGTTTAAAGCCCAAAAACATTACAGCGTTAAAACAAATAAAGCCTAAAACATTTCTAAATTTGCAGTTATGGCAAAGATATCCATTAACCTGGCTACAGGTTCTTTACAAAAGGAAGAGATTATAGTTGGTATAGACCTGGGTACAACCAACAGTCTGGTTGCATTTATCAATCCAGAAAACAACCCACAGGTCATCAACGACACAGGTAAAGGTTTATTGGTCCCATCTGTTGTACATTTCAACGCCAATGGCGATGCTGTTGTTGGTAATGAAGCCAAATCTTTCCTGATCAGTGATCCTGCAAATACAATATTCTCCGTTAAAAGACTGCTTGGCCGTTCATACAAGGATGTTGCAGATCATCAGGACACTTTCTCCTATAAAATCATAGATGACGATACCGAATCACTGGTGAAGATTCAGGCTGGTAATAAATTCTACACCCCTATTGAGCTATCAGGACTAATTCTAAAAGAGTTAAAAGATAGAGCTGAACATGCGCTAAAGACACCGGTTAACCGGGCTGTGATCACTGTTCCAGCTTATTTCAACGATAGTCAACGCCAGGCCACTCGCGATGCTGGAAAGCTTGCCGGACTTGATGTTTTGAGAATTGTAAATGAGCCCACCGCAGCAAGTTTAGCATACGGTATCGGCCTTGACCGAACACAGACGAAAACCATCGCGGTATATGACCTTGGTGGTGGTACCTTCGACGTATCGATCCTCTCTATTCAAAATGGGATTTTTGAAGTACTTGCAACAAACGGAAACACCTTTCTTGGAGGTGATGATTTCGACCGCGCAATTGTACACTACTGGATTGAGCAGAACAAGATCAGCACTGAAGCCTTGGCAGCAGATGCCGGCCTGATGCAAACCCTTCGCTTAAAAGCCGAAGCAGCAAAGATTGCCTTGAGTACCCAGAATATATACAACGAAAAGCTGGAATTAGCCAACAATCAACCCGGCGAAATCTGGTGCAGCATTACCAGAATTAAGTTTGAAGAACTTATTGCCGCCAAAGTACAGGAAACAATTGATTCTTGTCAACAGGCATTGACCGATGCCAAGCTAAGCATCTCGGATATTGACGAGGTGGTTATGGTTGGTGGTTCAACAAGGACACCATACGTTAAACAACAAGTCGCTGCTTTCTTCGGCTCAACGCCGCATGACCAGATCAATCCAGATGAAGTAGTTGCCCTGGGTGCTGCCATTCAGGCGGATATCCTTGCAGGTAATCGTTCCGATATTCTTCTATTAGACGTAACGCCGCTTTCCCTTGGTATCGAAACCATGGGTGGATTAATGGATGTGATTATCCCGAGGAATTCCAAAGTACCAACCAAGGCCGGTCGCCAGTATACANNATCTTGTTTCCGAGAACCGGAAACTAGCAGAGTTCGATTTAAAAGGCATTCCCTCCATGCCTGCAGGATTCCCGAAAGTAGACATCAACTTCCTGCTAAACGCAGACGGTATCTTAACCGTTCAAGCCATAGAACTACGCTCAGGTGTAAAACAGGAAATTGATATCACACCTTCTTACGGACTGTCTGACGAAACCGTTGAACAAATGCTGATTGATTCTATTACCCACGCGAAGAGTGACGTAGAACAACGCATGCTGATTGAGGCTAGAAGTGAAG
>DDAD01000020.1 GCA_002333205.1 Pedobacter sp. UBA2067 | reverse complement strand
ATGCAAGCCGGGTTTTCAGTCTTCGTATTTCAAAGGAACACTATTCTATTTTCCGGACAGGGCCTGTATTCTACCGGCAGCATTCTTGTTTTCTTTGTTCAAAACCAGTGATCTCTTATAATTCACGAGTGCATCCTTAGGTTGTTCGAGCACTTCGTACATCTCCCCCAGGCTATCAAAGGCATTTGCGCTTTTTGGATATAAACCTACATTCAACTTAAAAATTGACAAGGCCTCTTTAAACCGCTTCTGAGCTAAAAGCTGATATCCCCAGCCATTAAGTTCCTCCTCACTTAATACAAACGCTGGATCCGCCTTTTTCAGGCTAGCCATAGCACTACTCGCCTGTTCAAAACCCTGTCCTTGCAATGCAGCATTTAACTTTTTCAATCCTGGCGATAAGCCAAACCCATTTTCAGCCTTCATATCAGGGATGTAAAAACCCNNACTGGTCAGGATTGCTACCCATCAAGTTAGAAAGCACAATGATCGATAGATCGTCATTCCGGTAGATAAAAACAGAAGAACGTCCACCACCTACCGGGGCAACTGCTGGGTGCTCAGCCCTCGAGACCGTCGGCCAACCCAAGGCATAACCATTGGTTAACCTGTTGAAACCTCCTATTCTACCGTTGTTCAGTACTGCAGCCGTCCACATCGTTTCAATGCTCGTTTTGTCCCTTAGGAGCTTACCCGATTTTAGCGCAAGAATCCAGTTAGCCATATCGGTGGCGGTCGACAATATGCCAGCGGCAGTCCTGTAAAATTCCGGAAACTGGATATAAGCAACTCCGGGTTTGTCATTTCGCACAAATCCTTCGCCTTTTTGCTTGGTCAGCGTATAGGAACCAGCACTATTTGGAACAACATCATATGAATCACCAAAGCGGGTCAATGCCATATCGGCAACTGCAAATTGTCTGCTTTCGATAAATTTTGTGAAATGCATTCCGCTCAGCTTCGTGATGATTTGTCCCAATAGTACATAACCCGTCTGGTTGTAGCTGAACTTTTCGCCAGGTTTAAAATCAATTGGATGTTTAGTAATCTCCTCCATAGCCAATCGTTCATCGCCTTTACCCATGATCATACCATCAGAACCGTCCATANNCACCTGCTGCAAGGTAATCTGTTGCCAGGCTTGCGGCAAGCTATCTAGATGTTTTGATAATGGATCAGTGATATTCAGCTTACCGGCCTCTACAAGCTGCATAATTGCTACGCCGGTAAATGCTTTTGTGATAGAATTAATGGAGAAAAGACTCTTGTCGGTTGCCTTGATGTTATGCTCTAGATTAGCCATCCCATAAGTAGTATTTTTGACTACTTTCCCTTCACGGACTATGGCCAGTTGCAGTGCCGGAACTTTCTTCTCCTGCATTACACGGTTGATAAATAAGTCTACACGATCAGAGGTTGAGATGCTTTGAGCTTTAAGGAACAAAGGCAAAGCTATCATTGCAAGCAGTGCAATCGAGGCGCGGCGTACGAACATAAATTTGAAATTAAGCGTTGAGATATTTACAAGTTAGAGCGGCCCCGATAGCTTTTGTTACATAAGCTGTAACTTACAAGACAAGCTACTGTCGCTACGTCCTAAGCTAAGTTAAAAGCATCATTCTTACTTTATAAATGTGATGAACATAGAACCAAGCCGTAAGTGCTATATTAGGGGATACATTAACACCTATCATGCATTGTAATAGATGGAAAAAGAAACCTTTTGCCCCGCAAGTCGCCAGGAATGGAGAACCTGGTTGGAGGAAAACCATGAAGCAAAGCAATCCGTATGGCTCATCTATTACAAGAAAAAGACTAATGAAGCAAGTATAGGTTATAGTGATGCCGTTGATGAGGCTCTTTGTTTCGGATGGATCGACAGTACCCGTAAATCTCTTGGAGAAGATCAATTCACGCAGTTTTTCTGTAAGCGTAAGCCACAAAGTGGATGGTCTAAAGTAAACAAGGAAAAGATAGTCAGGTTAACCGCAGCAGGATTAATGAACCCTGCGAGCATGAAATGTATTGAGCTTGCCAAGCAGAATGGCTCCTGGACGATCCTGGATGAAGTTGAGGAACTTATAATACCCGCAGACCTCAAGCTTGCCCTGGAGCTACAGCCCGGCGCTAAAGACTACTTTCTGAGCCTGAGTAGGTCCTTAAGAAAACAAATGCTGCAATGGCTTGTACTCGCTAAGCGTGCAGAAACCCGACAAAAAAGAATCAACGAGATCGTAGCAGCTGCAGTCCGGCAGGAGAAGCTTAAAATATTCTTCTAAGCACCATAAGTGCATAGAAGAATATTTCCTCTACGCTCGTCAACCACTTTATAAACAAACCGTTGGCAGTCAAATGAGCACAAAAGACTGACACACCATAGCCACGTCGGCGTGCATCTTACAAAAAGCTGTATAATTGGCAGTCTGGAATTCTGGCACAATTGTAGTATATTTGCAGTTGTAAATGGGTTGAATTAGTTAACCGTCCTTTTTACAAGCATACTGGGGCCGTTTTGGATTTGACAGGGTGGAGCTAAGTATGTTAGCATGCAGTGCGTTGTACGGAGAGCACTTAAAAGAGAACGTTCAAACTATAATTGGCGAAAATAACTACGCCTTAGCTGCCTAATTTAGAATTACGCTAGCTTTTGTTCCTCTAACTGCTGCATTGTTAGGTTAGAATCAGGAGCATCGAAATAACAATGCTGGCGACTGCCAGGTACGGGGCAGCCGCGAGATAAAGTACCTAAGGAGAAAGGCAAGGTAGGTTTCCGGCCCGTCTGATCCCGACAAGAAAATGGAAAATAAGCATGTAGAAGGCATAATTTATCACACAACTGGACAAGGGTTCGAACCCCTTCGGCTCCACAAGATTCAAACTAAAAAAGACACTCCTTAAACCGAGTGTCTTTTTTAGTTTATAGTGGTTTCTCTTTTGCAATCTTTAATCGCTACTGTGCGACAAAACTGTCCAAAGTTCGTCCAATAATTTCCAGGCTTTCCTGCATCTGTGCTTCGGTGATAATCAACGGTGGCGCAAAGCGGATGATATGCCCATGCGTAGGTTTAGCCAACAATCCCATATCCTTCAAAGCCACACACAAATCCCAGGCACTGCGCCCGTCAGCCTGTTCCATGATCTCAACTGCATTCAACAATCCACGACCACGGACAACCGATATAACA
>DDAD01000161.1 GCA_002333205.1 Pedobacter sp. UBA2067 | reverse complement strand
TTCTTCAAATCCTTCAGTGATGCAGCGAAATGTAACCTGAACATCAAGGCGGAAGGCCAGAATGAGCATCACAAAATCGAGGCAATCTTCAAGGCATTCGCAAAAGCGATTAAAATGGCGATCAAGCGTGACCCCGAGAAATTAGTACTACCAAGCACAAAAGGCGTTTTGTAATGATTGGAATTGTAAATTATGGTGCAGGAAACATATTTTCACTCACCTCAGCACTAAAGCGATTGGACATCCAGTATGGCATGATCAATGAAGCCGCAGACTTTGAGCAGTATAGCCACATTATTATTCCAGGGGTTGGCCATGCCGGCGCAGCCATGAAAAAGCTGGAAGAGACCGGTCTGGTAGATGTTATCAAAGCACAAACAAAGCCTGTTCTGGGCATATGTGTAGGCATGCAGCTGTTAACGGAACATTCTGAAGAAGGCGATGCAAAACTCATGAATATTGTGCCCGTTAAAACCAAGCTTTTTGACAAAGCCGGAAACATCAAAATTCCACATATGGGCTGGAATAATGTATCTCCGAAAAACAATAAATTGTTCGAAGGTGTTGAGGATCAGGCACAATTTTATTTCGTACATTCCTACTTTATTGAATACAATCCTACATTTGACATTGCTACAGCGGAGTATGGTACACCATTCTCTGCCAGCATCCAAAAGAACAATTTCTATGGCGTGCAATTTCACCCCGAAAAATCCGGCGCAGCTGGAGAACTTGTATTAAAGAACTTTTCAAAAATTTAAAGATAAAATGTATATAATTCCAGCAATTGATATTTTAGATGGCAAGGTTGTCCGTCTCAGAGAAGGTGATTACAACCAGAAAACAGTATATGATGTTTCCATCGCTGACATGATTGAAATGTACCACTCCAACGGTACCGAATATATACACATTATCGACCTCAATGGTGCAAAAGGCGACTTCAGTAATCAGGAGACCCTTTTTGAAATCATTCGCAAAACAGAGATGAAAGTACAATACGGTGGTGGTATCCGTACCATTGACCAAGTAACTAAACTGCTGGATGCGGGCATACACCGCGTGATCGTAGGTACACAGGCCATCACCAATCCAAATTTCCTCTCCGAGTTAAGTGAAGAAGTAGGCAAAAAGTACGACTATGCCAACCGCATTGTCGTTGCTATTGACGTGTTAGATGAGGTAATCAAGTATTCTGGATGGATGGAAAGCTCTCCAATCAAACTGCTGGATTACGTAGATAAATGTTTGTCACTCGGGTTCTTCCGCTTTCTATGCACCGACATCAATAAAGATGGAAAGTTGGGTGGAGCGGCAGTAGATCTGTATAAAAAGCTGCTAGATCACTCTCCATTTATTAAGCTGATCGCTTCGGGTGGTATCAGTTCTATGGCCGACATTGAAGAACTTGCTAAATACAACATCCGCTCTTGTGTAGTTGGTAAAGCGATTTACGAGAACCGGATCAGCATTGACGAGATCAAACAATGGAACCTTAAAGCGTTGTCGTCGTTGTAGATATGCTGAGTAAAAGAATTATCCCCTGCCTGGATGTAAAAGATGGCAGAACCGTAAAAGGTGTGAACTTCGTAAATCTGAGTGACGCCGGCGATCCGGTGGAACTTGCCTGGCAATATGGCCAGCAAGGTGCTGATGAACTGGTGTTTCTGGACATTACAGCAACACATGAGCGCCGAAAGACCATGATCGAAATGGTCAAAGCCGTGGCTAGCCAGCTGAATATTCCGTTCACCATTGGTGGCGGTATCACCTCAGTAGCGGATGCCGAAGCATTACTGAGTGCTGGAGCTGACAAGATTAGCATCAACTCCGCAGCCGTAAACAATCCCTTATTGATCGAACAACTTGCGAGCGCCTTTGGGGTACAGTTCGTTGTGGTAGCGGTAGACACCAAATTCGTGGAGGGAAAAAACCTGGTACACCTGAATGGTGGCCGCAAGGTTACAGAACTTGAAACCGAAAATTGGATCAAACAGGCAGAATCCATGGGCGCAGGCGAAATCCTACTCACTTCCATGGACCATGATGGCACTAAAAATGGTTTTGACTGCGGACTTCTGGCTACGGTTTGCAAGCAAGTCAACATTCCAGTAATTGCATCTGGTGGTGCTGGTAACAAAGAGCATTTCGTAGATGTATTTAAACAGACTGGTGTAGATGCGGCCCTGGCAGCATCAGTATTCCATTTCGGTGAGATTACCATACCAGATCTGAAACAAGAATTAAAAAAGAACAGCATACCGGTAAGGTTATGAATATAGATTTTGAAAAAAGCAATGGCCTTGTACCTGTAGTTATACAGGACGTACAGACCTTAGAAGTATTAATGCTTGGTTACATGAACGAAGAGGCATGGACCAAAACACAGAACGAGGGTGTTGTAACCTTCTTCTCCCGTACAAAAAACAGGCTGTGGACCAAAGGTGAAAGTAGCGGTAACTTCCTGCATGTAAAAGAAACCTACCTGGATTGTGACAATGACACCCTGTTAATTAAGGTTAGTCCAGTTGGGCCAACCTGTCATACGGGTAGCCGCAGCTGCTTCAACACGCCGTACAACCAGAACTTCATCTTTCAGCTGCAGAACATCATTGCGGATCGTTATGCAAACCCTTCAGAGGAATCTTATGTGAACAGCCTTCGTAAGAAAGGCATCAATAAGATCGCACAGAAAGTTGGCGAAGAAGGCGTCGAAACAGTTATCGCAGCCCTGGCGGAAACGGATATTGATTTCATCAATGAGAGCTCTGATCTGATCTTTCACCTGCTTGTTTTATTACAGGAGAAAGGTAAAACCATTGAGGATATTGCGTTGAACCTGGAAAGCAGACATAAAAAGTAGCATGCTTGTACTCGAAGAAACCCTTGTAGGCCATTCAAATCCAGTTTATGCACTTAGTAGTGCTGCTGANNTTTACAGCGCTGGAAACGATAAAGGTGTTGTAGAATGGTCGCTAAGCAGCATGACCTATGTGAAAATACTTCTACCTGTGCAAAGCTCAGTTTATGCTTTGCACAGGTTCAATAATCTCTTATTCATTGGGCAGCGCAGTGGTACCATCCTGGTATATGACACCGCAACAGAACAGCTGCTCGCCAGATTAGATCACCACAAAAAAGGTGTTTTCGACATTAAGACGATCCCCTCTAAAAACGAACTGATCAGTACAGGCGAAGAGGGCAATGTAGTCATCTGGTCTTTATCAGATTTCAGTTTACTATACGAGTTCCCGGTGATCAACAATACTTTGCGTGTTGTAGAGCTTAGTAAGGATGAAAAGATTATTGCCATTGGGGCAAAAGATGGATTGATTCGACTTTACAACGCAGAGGATTATGCGCTGATAAAAATATTAGAAGGCCATACCTTGCCAATAACCTCCATCCAATTTGATCCTGCTGGAACTTATATGATCTCCGGCAGCCGCGATGCACAGCTTAAGGTCTGGAGCCTTTCAGATCTTGAGTTGCAGAAAAACATTCCAGCACATCTTTTTAGCATTTACAGCATTGTGTTCCATCCTACGCTCCCCTATTTCGCAAGTTGCAGTCAGGACAAAAGCATCAAACTTTGGAGCAGCAATGACTTCAGGTTGGTCAAAATCCTAAGCAATGAGAAAAATACAGGCGGACACTTTCATTCCATAAATCACATGATCTGGAGTGCAGATGGAAAGTACCTGATCTCCACCGGAGACGACAGACACATTATGATCTGGCGTTTAGAAAACGTTTGATTATCCTTAACTTATGCGTATAGCGCTTAAGTTCCCTATTGTAGATACCCTGATCATCAATCGGATCTATGCGAACTGCTCCTGAAGCATGGATAATTTCCTTCTGGTTCAGTAGAATGCCTACATGAATGATCCTGCCTTCATCATTATCGAAAAATGCCACGTCGCCGGGCTGAACCTCAGGTAAAAAATGAACAGTATTCCCCTGTAGTGCCTGCTGGGACGCGTCGCGCTGCAGTTTTATTCCTGCCATTTTATAAACGATCTGCACAAAACCTGAGCAGTCGATTCCAAAAAGCGTCCTGCCTCCCCATAGGTAAGGCGCATGCTGGAAGAACATGGCATTCGAAATCACGTTATCTACAGGCTCGTCAAATTGAAGCGCTAATGGTTCAAAGTCTAATTTAAAAACCCGCGCTCCGATTCGGCAAGCACCTGGTGTATAGCCCGGAAGATTGCTGCCTGCAGGAAGGTAAATTTTACTCCCATCCTCAAGCGTCAGACTATTCAGTGCCGCAGCAGGCGCGATGAAATGGCGTTCTGCATCCTGGTCTGGCGCATTCAGCTGCGCAGACTCCAGCTGTTTAAAATCTACATAGCCTTCATAATCATCATAAACATTCCGCACCTTCAACCATTTCTCCAGACGTTCGAGGATCAGAACCTGATCGCCAAACAGCAATTGAGAGACAATTTCTGCCTGATCTTTCGGGTCAGACCTTAGTGGGGCAATTGACACCCGGCAAATTCCGTATTCATTTTCCATTCAGGTTATAAAACTAATGAAAGCACGCTTAAAATGAACATTAAACATTATTTAGATGAAAATTGTTATAACGGTACTAACCTAACTCCCTTCGCCATGAATGTCACAAAAGTTTTAATTGCGGTAGATAACAGCACCTGTTCTGAAAAGGCGGCACGTGTAGGCTATGAAATTGCACAAACATTTGGTGCCGAGGTCGCACTGGTAAATGTTATTGAACCTGTACCAGCAAATGTAAATCCAGACATGACCCTGGCACCTGTTTTTCTGGAAACTTACGACAATAGTGAAGAGA
>DDAD01000052.1 GCA_002333205.1 Pedobacter sp. UBA2067 | reverse complement strand
GGGGGATTAGCTCAGCTGGCTAGAGCGCTTGCCTGGCAGGCAAGAGGTCAGCGGTTCGACTCCGCTATTCTCCACTCCGATGATAAAGCACTTACATTTAAATCATGTAGGTGCTTTTCTTTTTTCTGCCCATTTTCTTCCTTTCAAGCTTTAGTCTATCGAATAATTTCCCACTTTTAACCTAAAGGTAACATAAAGATAAACAACACGTTAGGCTATAAATACAAACCTAATAATATAATCTATTTTCATTAGACAAAAAGCCGGACTAACAATGAAGAAACATTTTTTTACCGTCCTAACAGTGCTAACGATCTTTGGAGCAATGAACGCCTGCACGAAAAATGAACAAGCCACATCTCCTGAGACCGTCGCTGAAATCAGAAAATACCAACTAAGTGTTCCACTAGAGGATGGGAGAAAGTTCATTGAAAAGAAAGTCCCGCCCATTGTTCAACTGAACGCCAAACATTCCCCAATTACCTCTTGGTTCTCGCAGATAAAATTTCCTGACGAAGCTTATCGTAACTCGACAAAATTGATGACGATAAAGCATCCGGGTGATTTCTCCATCATCAATTGCATTGCTGATCATGCCCTCAAAATCACCTTCACAGATAGTGTAAGAAGAATGCCTGGTTATCCGACTGGCTGGACGGCGATTTGGAACAGTAAACCGGAAGTAGAAAATAAAGCGCCAGCAGTGCTTTACACCCGTCAACAGAATCGTCTAACGTTACAGCTATCCAGGTATGTTACCAAGTTCGGTTTTGAATTGGCCCCCAATCTCTATGACACCTATCCTTTTTCTGTAGGATTCTATGACAGTAGAGAAAATCCGCAAGTAGCCTACTTGCAAGAAATAGCCTCAACACCTGGAGGAGCAAAATTATTTGCCGTTAGCTCACAAAAGCCTTTTAATGTTGTGGAGATTGCTTTCGCAGGTGAAGGTGAAAATGTAAACAGCCCTTTTGGTTTTGCAATTGCAAACATCAGGTATAAACTAGCAAAGTAACCCATCCAGCTATTTACCAGTGCTTCTAACATCTGTGTGAATTAAACTTTCACCCGATATAGGCAATTTGAGTTTTAACCAGATTCAAAACAATCCCTGAACAAAGACATAGCAAACACAGACCAAACCCAGAGGAAACACACACGCCATGTGCGCTTGGTGTGCGTTAGGTGTGCGTCTGGTGTGGGTTTGACCCGAAGCCGGAATAGCGCTGTTATTTAACTTGATGAAGACCATCCTCCTGATGTTAATCCGAATAAAACTATACACCTAAAATGCTTAATCCTCATTCAGCTATACAAGCAATTCCGTATATTCCATCAGCAAAATTCCGAACCAAATCAACATGAAAACCAGTACCACACTAGTGCTCCTAGCCTTCGCAGCTTCCATCACGACAGCCTGCAACAACACCTCCGCCAACAGCGACAACACCAGCAGCGAGAACAACAACCAAAAGTCAGAGCTCCCCTACACGAAAAACAATAAGTACGACTGGCAGTTCAACCCGGACCAGAAAAATGAAGCAATCGTGCTAAACGTCTTCAAGGCCATGGAGAACCTGGATCATGAAACCATTGGAAAACACACCGCCGACGGCATCGAATCCAATATCGATGGCATAAAATTTAATGGCACCCGTGAACAGATCATGCAGCTCAATAAAGACTTCTTCGCCACCCTTAAAACCCTCAAGGTAGTGCCCCAGGACTGGCGAAGCGTAATCAACAAAGACAAGTCTGAAGAATGGGTAAGTGTCTGGTTCAGCCAGTATTGGGAGGACCAACAAGGCAAAAAAGACAGCGTAAAAGTCTTTAACGACATCAAACTTGCAAAAGGCAAAATCACCGTCTGGAACGAATACCTGCAACACTTTCCAAAGCCATAGCAATCCTGCTGTACTAATATTTTTACCTCCCGCCTCCCCAACCTTGGCCTATCCTTTTTATTAATTCCTTATTATTGCTTTTTTTTCAGGCTTTTCGGAGCTTCATTTACACCTAACACGCAATAATGGAAAGTATCATCTCGGGAATCAATGACATCGTTTGGAGTAACGCACTGGTTTTTTTATGTATGGCTGCAGGAATCTACTTCTCCGTAGTAACACGGTTTCTTCAGATCCGGTACATCAAGGAGATGTGGCGATTACTATTCGATGGTAAAAGTTCCGAGCAAGGTGTAAGTTCTTTTCAGGCATTTGCCATCGCCATTTCCGGCCGTGTAGGAACCGGAAACATCGCCGGTGTAGCAACCGCCATCGCAATGGGTGGCCCGGGTGCGATATTCTGGATGTGGCTGATCGCATTTCTAGGTAGTGCTTCCGCCTTCATCGAGGCAACGCTTGGCCAGATCTATAAACAAGTAAACAACGGACAATATCGCGGCGGTCCCGCTTATTATATCGAAAAAGGTTTAGGCATTAAATGGTATGCAACGCTGTTTGCTGTTGCCACCATCATCAGTATGGCCTTATTACTTCCCGGTACACAAAGCAATAGCATCGCGCTAAGCATGCAAAACGCNNCGTTCTACTGGGCTTAATCATTTTCGGTGGCGTTAAACGGATTGGTAAGGTCGCTGAAATTGTTGTTCCATTTATGGCAGGTGCTTATATCCTGATGGCCATCATCATTATGGGGCTAAACATTACAGAGATCCCATCGGTACTTTCACTCATCATCAGATCTGCATTTAACCTGGAACCGGCTTTCGCAGGTGTATTCGGTATGGCCATTGCCTGGGGTGTTAAACGCGGAATTTACTCCAATGAAGCCGGACAAGGAACAGCTCCACATGCTGCCGCAGCGGCTGAAGTTTCTCACCCGGTTAAACAAGGACTGGTACAAGCTTTCTCCGTATACATCGACACCTTGTTCGTGTGTACTGCAACTGCTTTCATGATTCTTTTTACCGGCCAATATAATGTGGTGAACCCGGAAGGTGGCTTCCTGGTTGAAAATCTGCCTGGTGCAAAACTCGGCGCAGAATACACCCAGCTTGCCGTAAGTGCGCACTTCCCTTCCATCGGTAGTGGATTTGTTGCCATTTCCTTGTTATTCTTTGCTTTCACCACCATCATGGCGTACTACTACATCGCCGAAACCAACCTGAGTTATCTGGATAAAAAAGGCAATAAGTGGTTGCTTAACCTGCTTCGACTGTTGATGCTTGGTGCAACCATCTTTGGTGCGGTAAAGACTGCAGAAGCAGCATGGATGCTCGGCGACATTGGTGTAGGTGTAATGGCATGGCTTAACGTGATTGCGATTCTCTTACTTCGCAAGCCGGCATTAAGGGCACTGAAAGACTACCAGGAGCAACGTCGCGCAGGTAAAGATCCTGTATTTGATGCTGAAGCTTTGGGTATTAAGAACACGGATCAGTG
Organism: Pedobacter sp. UBA2067; assembly: GCA_002333205.1. Lineage (GTDB taxonomy): Bacteria > Bacteroidota > Bacteroidia > Sphingobacteriales > Sphingobacteriaceae > Pedobacter. The sequence goes on along the minus strand of DDAD01000052.1, from coordinate 10,021 downwards.
GGCGAACGGTAGCTCTGCTTCCAAATAGGTATAAGCATTTAACAATACGGCGCCACCTCCCCTGTCTTGTTGGAACGACCAGCCTGTCTTGGCGATAAAGCTGGATTCAATTTCGAAGGACAGGCAGCTTTCGTGCAGGTCAATAATGCGCTTCCCCGTTTCGGCAACCACCAGATCAATGAAGTAACTTCCCTTTGCAAGGTATGGTGGATCTAGACGGATGACCAGCTTGTGTGTACCGGCCTCCAGTTCATGCTCCCGGTTATGCATTAACCCTACCGGACCAAAAAGTATAGGCAGCCCGTTCTGGTTCCTGATCTTCGCTTCCAACGATACCTTAATTGGAAAATTACATTGCAAGGTACAATGGATGTCTATGGGCGAATCATTAAATAGATGGTTTGTCTCCAGCCCCTTCTGTTTCAGGTGTGCATCTGCCAGGAAAATCTCCTTGTTGCCGCCTGGGTTCCGGTTCGTAAATCTGCCCCCTTCCACACCTTGCCGTTGCTGCAGGTATATGTTTATGGCTTCCGAGAGATCCCGGTTTTCGTGCATCCTGCCGTTTACCAGCAATATCGCGGTATTACAAAGCGCTTTTACGGATTCCAGATTANNGTGCGTCCATTTTCTTTTGTCACCTGCCCCATCTTACCCATACATTTCCGCTGAAATTCTGCATCACCTACGGCAAGTACCTCATCAACAATCAGGATCTCCGCCTCCAAATGCGCCGCAACAGCAAAAGCCAGTCGTACATACATGCCCGAGCTGTACCTTTTTACCGGGGTATCAATGTATCGCTCCACACCTGCGAAATCTACGATCTCATCAAAGCGCTTTTTGATCTCCGCTTTGCGCATACCAAGAATGGCACCGTTGATGAAGATGTTTTCCCTACCCGTAAGTTCCGGATGAAAACCAGTACCGACCTCCAGCAGACTGGCAATGCGGCCGCGGCCTTTGATAATGCCTGAGGTTGGTGAAGTGACACGACTGAGCAGCTTCAGTAAGGTGCTCTTGCCGGCACCATTCCTGCCGATAATGCCTACTGCAGAACCTTCCTCTACTTCAAAGTTGATGTCTTTAAGGCTCCAAACAAGCTTGCTGTCTGATTTTTTGGTACGGTCATTTACTTCGCCGATCTTTAGAAAAGGATCTTCCTTGCCACGCATAAGGGCCCACCAGCGCTCCAGATCACGGCTGATTGTTCCTGTACTAAACTCCCCCAACTCATAGGCTTTTGATATGTTCTCGGCTTTAATTACAATATTGCTCATTGAAACGGCTGCTGCTAAATGTACTATATACCTGACTTACTGGCGATTTGTTTTACCGGAACCTCCTCAAATTCAGATTCAGGTAGTCCTAAGGTTCTCTTTAAAAAGACGGTTAAGTCCTTTGCAGCATGCCCGTTGTAGTTTCCCCAGAAACGTTCCCTAATAATGTTAACATCGTTGTTGCGCTGCAATTCCCCGGTTGTGCCCAGTGCAGCATAAAATGCTTCCAGATCCTGCACCACATGGCCCGCCACGTTGGGTAAAAATGGATAGTTGAATTCACGTTCCGCAAGATATTTTTCCAGATCATAGACAAACAGGATAACCTCCTTACCGGGTAAAAGCAGGTAGTCGTACAGCACTGAGGAATAGTCGGTGATCAAGGTATGGGTGTACGGAAAAATGGAGTAAACATCCAGGCACCAGGGCAAGATCCACACGTTAGACAAGCCTTCGACCGGCATGTTCGCGGTATTGACATGCATTTTCAGGATCAACAGTTCATCCTTTGCTTGCATAATCTGGTTGATCCGCTGCAGATCAAGCCCAAGATCCGCCAGGAACGTAGTTGAATCCCGCCAGGTCGGCATATAGAGATACACCTTATGGAACTTGCGGAGCTTTTCTATATATGGTATGGTATCGGCATGTTCGTATTTACGGATCAGTTGAAGCCGTACCGCTTCGGGCATGAGCATGACATCATTACGTGGATATCCGAGATTTAGACAACGTTCAACCGGGATACGGAAGGCTTTAGCAAAAGGTTTGGATTGGAAAGGACTTGATGACAGCAGATAATCCGGTCGTTTAAAGCGCCAGGGCATGTGCAAACGGTAAGTCAGCTTTTTATCCCGGTAACATGCTGCAAGGCTACCCCGCGTAATACTGAATTCAATAGTCTTCAAACCTACACCGTGCCACATATTGAGCAGCAATGCACCCCCTGAAGTGAAATAGTTGACATCCTGAGGAAAGGTATTATAGATATATACACCGGCTGTGAGACAGTGGTAGAATCCAGAGATGCTGCACTTGATGTGTACCTCCAATCCTTTTTGCTGAAGCTCATGATAAATGCGTGGATCCTCGGTGATCCAGATGGCCCGAATGTCCGGGTGGTACAGTTGCAGATACAGAAACAGGTATTTCGGATTGTCGCCAAACTGATCAACGATGTAATTTCCAAATACCCACTTCTGCTTGTCCCGCGGAAAAAGAAAGGAAATGGCGTAAAGCAGGTAGTTTAAGCAAAGTTTTATCCGTTGACGCATATTTTAAGCTTCAAAAAGATTGGGTAAACCGTTAAATACTTGTTTTCTAATTGTTTAAATATCGTTAAAACTAACTGTAAGAAAAAAGGTTTATTTAAAAGAACCGGATAAATTAATCTATTGTTTAAGCCGAAAATGATGTTATCTAAAACGCTAGCTAAAATCAAGTCCCGCGTCAGCACGCGGATCTTTGAAGCACTTTACCGCAGAATGGGCAGGTTTTATATAGAGGATTATCCGGAGCTCAGCGGTACTGCTTTCAGCAGGATCTATCCAACCTTGCTTTGCCACAACATTGAAATTCTGAACTATGACCCCAGTGCGAACCTGGTGTACTTGCAAAAGGATGGTCTTTGTTTCTGCAGTACCCCCGATTATCCCTGGATACTGCGTGAGGTTTTCGCCCAGCACATCTACTTTATACATCCGAAATACCTGAAAACACAAGACTATGCCGTGTTCGACTTCGGCATGAACCGTGGTTATGCAAGCCTCTATTTTGCATCACAACCCTGGTGTAAGACGGTTCATGGCTTTGAACTGAATGAGTATACCTTTGCATTGGCACAGGAGAATGTAGCACTGAATCCTGGGCTCGCACAGAACATCACCCTGCATAATTATGGGCTGGGCAACAAAGACGAGCAGTTGGATTGCTACTACCTGCCCCACCGCGATGGCATCTGTACAACATCTTATGATTTCCTGAAAGATTACGCACCAGAGGAATTGGATAAAGTGGTGAAAAAGGAAATCCACATCCAAAAGGTTAGCAGTGTTATGCAGCGCATTTTAAATACCATGGAACCCAGGCAGCGTATTGTGCTGAAGATTGATGTGGAAGGTGCGGAATATGATATTCTGGCGGATCTTACGACTGCCCTTCCCGCCTTTTTGGAGCGCGTTGATGTGCTTATCGGTGAAGCCCACATGGGTATGGAGCGCATTACCCTGGCACTCGCACCTTTCGGGTTCAAGGATGTGAGCCACAAGAACTACAATCCTAAAACGCAGGACTTCCTCTTTATACGCAGGTAAGTTCTGGTTTAGACTGTATCCACAAAGCTTTTCTGCACCTTATTAAAGATGATTACCCCCAGGAAAAGTACAACAACGGTAATCAGTGTGGTGTATCCCAACATTTCCCAGCTAAAGGTTCCGGTACCTAGAAAGCCCTTACGGAAGGTTTCGATGATGGGCGTCATCGGGTTGAACTTGATCAGGTTTACAAAGCGTTCCGGCGCTGCCGATAAAGGAAATACAACGGTAGTGGCATACATCAGCAATGGCACACCAAAGGTGACGAGAAATGCAAGATCACGGTATTTGGTGGTTAAAGCGGAAACGACCATGCCTAGACCCAGTCCCAGACAAGCCATCAATAACATCAAAAATGGAAAGAGCAGTACATACCAGGTGACCTCAAAGTGATCGCCTTTTAGCGCATAGAAGATCATCATGGCAAAGAAAAGCAACAGCTGTACGCCGAACTTTACCAGGTTGGAAAACACGATGCTTAAGGGCATGATCAGCCTCGGGAAATATACTTTCCCAAAGATGTAGGCATTATCCCTGAAGACGGAGGATGTTTTAATAAAACAATCGGAAAAATAATTCCAGGTAACCACACCTGCGAGGTAGAACAGCGGCTTGGGCAATCCATCGGTGGACNNTACATTGCCGAAGATCAGGGAATAGATGAGCACGGTGAAATTGGGCTGTATAAAGAACCACACCGGGCCCAGAACAGTTTGTTTATAAAACGATATGAAGTCCCTTTTAACCAGCAGCCACAGTAGATCGCGGTACTCGTAGTTTTCTTTAAGTTTGACGTCAAGCAAAGAGCTGTGCGGTTTAATCTCCCAGTACTTATCGGATTCGTGCATCATATTGGCTGGACAGTTTAGGTAGGTCTTAAGTTACGGCTTTTAAATATTTTTAAGAAAACGTCGGGTAGACCAGCAGCTTTTGCTGTAAAAATCCTGCACTTCGGGCCGCACAGGTGTATGCACCAACTGTTTGCGTAATTTATAAAACTCGGTTAATGCCTGAAAATACCAGGGTAATGACCTTAAGCCGAGGCGATAAACACCTTTAAGGTTATTCAGATAAACCCTTGCAATATATTTTGTACGATCTTTTTTATCGAAGAATTTGTATACGATCGCCATCTCGTTACGCACGGAAAACACCTTCAGTCTTTTGGAACTCCGGTTGATGACGCTGGTACGGTGGTCTACAAAGCAGTCTGCAAAGTAGCGGATACGGTAGCCGGCATCCAGGCAGCGTATGGCATACTCCCATTCATGGGTGTAGATAAACAGCCATTCGGCAAACCCACCAATTTCATTAAACAGCGCCTTACGGATGATCGCGCCGCAGCCAATGAAATCAATGTTGTCTTCCATGTGAATCAGGTAGTCTGTCGGGAAAGCGCCTCCAGTAACATTAAGCGCCAGAATGCCGATCTTCGGATCGGCATCGAGCACTGCAATGGCCTCATCAAGGCCACTTACAATGTTGCTGTCATCATCAAGTACCACCATGTACTCGCCTGCTGCTACTGCAAAGCCATCGTTCCAGCCGGCAATACCATTATTTTTGCTGCGTTGGATGAGCCTGACTTCCGGAAAAGTGGTACTTACAGATGCAACGGACTGATCTGATGACGCATTATCAACTACAATGATCTCATAATCATTCCGCCCTGCCATAAGCNNTTTCCCGGTTATAGTTCAGGATCACAAACGAGATTTTCATTTTCGACTACAGGTTTAGGGTTATTGGAGTTTTTACTGGTGCTTTGCGCAGGTTTCTTGAATAAACGGAAAATATTAGAAAAGTCTCTTTGCAGAAATGCAAAAACTGGTCTGGTGGATTCAAAAAGTTCCAGAAAGAGCTGTTGCGTATAGGGCGATACCGGTGTATACTGCAGGGCTTTCCGGTTCTTATAAAATTCCTTGATGCCGATGATATTATACCAGGTATCCCTGAAATGCATCTGCCGGATGCCCTTAAGGTTATTGAGCGCCACCCGCCAAACGTATTTGTAGCGATCCTTTGCCATATACTTATAAGCGATAGACATCTCATGACGGGTTACAAAGACCCTTAATCTTTTGCTGCTGCGGTGAAGGGCACTGACGCGGTGGGTAACCTGACAGCCTGCGAAATACCGTACCTGGTAGCCTGCATCAACAACCCTTAACCCAAGATCCCACTCGTTAACGTACAGGAACATCCAATCTGCATAACCACCAACTTTTTCGTAGGCTGCTTTTCTGAAAATGGCGCCGCAGCCGATAAAGCCAACGATCTCCTGTCCATCTTTCCATTTCCAACCTTCGCTGGTATAAGGTCCGGACACAACGTTCAAAGCCAGGATACCAATACTCGGGTGCCGGTCCAGGTGATCTAGCGCTGCTTCGAGTCCGAAGTCGATATGGCTGTCATCATCCAGAATAATGAAATACTCGCCTTTAGCCCTTCTGAAACCCAGGTTCCATGCCGGGGCTCCGGTGTTTACCGGATTTTCCAGAAGCACGACATCTGGATGATGCGCTTTTACCGCCTCGGCACTGCCATCTGTGGAAGCGTTATCTACGATGACAAGTTCAAAGTCGGGACTGTTCTGAATGAGCGCTTTTGTCTTGGAGATGGTGATGAGCAGCTCTGCTTTTCTGTTGTAATTTACGATGACGAAGGATGCACGCATAAGGCTAAATCTTAATCTTTAATTTCTTTCTCGGAGATCATCAAGGCTCTGGCAATGACCTGATCCATATTGTAGTATTTGTAATCCGCAAGCCGCCCGCAGAAGATCACGTCCTCCAGCTGATCGGCTTCCTGTTTGTATTTTCTGAACAATTCATGATTCACATCGCGCGGAATNNACCGCGTATTCACGGGTAATGGTCGTTAGATGGCTTTTCTGCCCGGTAGCGTGTTTCCATTCAACAATGCGGGTGAAATCATATTCATTCGGATAGTTTACCTGTTGGAAAGCCTGGTAGTGTTCCTGATTTAGTGTTTCATGTTCGAACCGGAGTGAACGATAAGGTAGTTTTCCAAATTTATGGTCGAAAAAGGAATCTATGGGCCCCGTATAGATCATTTTACGATAAGAAACGCTGTTTAAAATCGAGCGATAATCAGTCTGCAATAGGATGGAGATATTGGGATGATCGAGCATCTTTTTAAAAAGCGCTGTGTAACCTTGCTTAGGGATGCCCTGATAAGTATCTGTGAAATAACGATCATCGCGGTTGGTCCTGACCGGTATTCTTGCAGTTACGCTTGCAGCCAGATCCCGTGGATGTATTTCCCATTGCTTGAGCGTGTAGCCTTTGAAAAACTTGTTGTACAATTCCTCACCTACCTGACTAATGACCATTTCCTCAGCATTTGCCGGATTGGGAATATCCGCTTTTACACTGTCGTAATACTGTTGTACAGCTGCTGGTTCATTGAGTTCCATTCCGTACAGCATATTCAGGGTATCCCGGTTGATTGGGATGGGCACCAACATGCCATCTACGTAGGACCTAACACGATGGTAATGGTATCGCCATTCGGTAAATCTGGACAGATAGTCAAACACTTTTTTGTCGTTGGTATGGAACCAGTGTGGGCCATATTTGTGCACCAATATGCCGTGTTCGTTATAATAATCGTAGGCATTACCGCCAATGTGATTGCGTTTATCTACAATCAACACTTTTTTGTTGTACTGGGAAGCGATACGCTCCGCCAGGACACTTCCGGAAAAACCTGCGCCTACTATCAAATAATCGAACATATATGCCTGCTAAAACTCCTGTATTTTTGTATTGGCTTCGGAGAATACCGCAAGCCTTATACCAACAATTTGCTAAAAGACAGATAGTTACCACCTATGGTTTTAAAAAGTTAATGTTGCCGTATAAAAACCTGTAAAAACAGAAGCCCCTGCAATTTTAACGCAGGGGCTTTTTCGGGCATATTCTTGTATTTTGCTTATCCCTTGAAGCTAACTACTTGTAAAAACAAGCAAATACACTGTTCTTCAGGTAATTGCTTACCATACGTCGTTTTTAGTAAAATTAAGGGAGTCTTTAACAAAGTTTGCAAGTTCATCTTCTTCAGTAGCAGATTGTACCCTTTCTTTTAAGGCTGCTTTCCAGTCTTCAATTGCAGCTTCGGGGTTATCGCCCTTACCAAGAATGCCCTGATCCATGTCCGGCCCCAGGTGGCAGCAAAACTGCGTGCCTTCCCGGAACACCACAGGCTGAAGGGTCTTCAACGTTCTATCTACATCAGCGGCAGTAAAGTCGATGTTCACAATTGCTGCCTGGTCAATGATCATCTGTTCCATATTGTTCGTGTTTGATTTATGTATTAGCCATTGTCTACAAAGCCGGGGTATAAGGTCATACCGCCATCCACATAGATGGTTGTGCCGGTAACATAGTCACTGTCATCGGAAGCCAGCCACAGCGCTGCCTTTGCAATGTCTTCCGGCTTGCCGATCCTTTTATAAGGGATTAGCTTTAGCAGTGNNCGTTCTTCATCACTCCAGACCTCTTCATTGATATCTGTCGCTATCGCTCCTGGTGATATCGCATTTACGCGGATCTTTTTAGGCGCCACTTCGAGTGCGAGCGACTTCATCAGCATTAGAATCCCCCCTTTGGAAGATGCATAATTCACGTGACCCGCCCATGGAATGATATCGTGTACGGAACTCATGAAGATGATATTGCCTTTAGCCATCTCCTCTGGTCCTGGCTGAGTTTGCTGCTCGAAGTGCCGGATGGCGGCACGGGCACAAAGGAATTGTCCGGTAAGATTCGTGTGGATCACTTTGTCCCATTGTTCCAGGGTCATTTCTGCGAAGCTGCTATCCTGTTGTATACCGGCATTGTTGATCAGAATGTCGATCCGGCCATAGCTTTCTTCTGCTTTGCGGAACATCTCCGCTACCCCGGCCTCATCACTAACATCTGCTTTATGAATAAACCCTGAACCACCACCTTGTTTGATGTGGTCCAGGGTCTGCTTTGCGCCGTCTTCATCGCTATGATAGTTGACGACCACATTGGCACCTTGCTGCCCAAATGCTATGGCGATACCTTGTCCAATACCAGAGCTTGCTCCGGTAACGACGACGGTTTTTTTCTTTGCTCCTGCTGACATCGTTTTTAGTTTGAATGAACACTAAAAACAAACGATCAGGCTAAAGGTTTCCTGTTAAAGCATGGTTAGCGGCTTTCCATCGCTATCGGTTTCCACGATATCATATCCAAGCTTCTCCAGTCCTGGTTTGATCAGGGCCTTGTCGCCTACCNNCATTTTATCCAAAGGCAGGTACTTCTTGCCAAGCGCATCAATCTCTGCTTTGCTGATGCTCTTCAGGATCTTTGTCTGTTGGTTAACAAAGTCGGCTTCCAGGTTGTAGGTGATGATATCATCAAGGAAGTTTGCTTTTTGATAGGCCGTTTCGTACTTCAAGGCGTCGCTTTGTCCTATTGCATTCCTGGTGAAAAGGAGCTCCGTGTCGCTAATGCCGGATTCAGCATACATTTTGAGTTCCTTGATAAATTCCATAACTGCACTGTCGGTCACATTAGATCTTACACCTGCCTGAGCCGTGTATGGGCCAGCATACAAGTTTCCGCTGAAGAAGGAACGTGCACCGTAGGTATAACCTTTATCTTCCCGAAGGTTTAGATTGATTCTACTGCCGAACGCACCGCCGAGGGGATAGTTCATTATTCTAGACTTGTAATAATCACCTGTCGCATCAAAGGGCAAAGCCAGGTAACCGATCCTGATCTCCGACTGCGCAGCTTTTTCTTTATCTACCAGGTATATTCTCGCTTTATCGATGACTGCAGTTTTACCTTCTTCAGGTACAACAGCTTTTGTTGCTGCCCATTTCTTTAAAAATGCAAGTTTGGGCATGATCTGCTGCTGCTCCACGTCACCTACAATAACCAGGTTGGTCAGCGTAGGACTTAGATTGGCCTTGTAAAAGGCCTTAACATCATCAAGGGTTAAGGTAGCAACGGTCGTTGAATTCCCAATTGTGGGGATGGACTTGATATTTCCCTCACCATATAGTAGTCTGTTGAAGACATTGGATGCCACTATGCCTGGCTGGGTTTTCTGGTTGGCAATAGCTTCCAGGTTCTGCTTTTTAAGTCGGTCGAAATCTACCTGATCAAACTTCGGGTGTAAAAGTCGTTCCTCCAGCAATGCGAGTGTTGAATCCAGGTTTTTGGTCAGCGATTCTACCCAGATCGTCATTTGATTGGTGCCAGCGGAGAAATCGATCGTCGAGCCAAGCTTGCTTAATCTGCTGCTGATTTCCTCCGCACTGTATTTTTCAGAAGCTTCATTAAGCATGGAAGCTGTAAGTGAAGCAATGCCGGCTTTAGAAGGGTCAGCAGCCTCCATCTTATGGCCGCCTTTTATCGTAAAAAGTAAACT
>DDAD01000035.1 GCA_002333205.1 Pedobacter sp. UBA2067 | reverse complement strand
GGTACAACCTTATGGTTTACAGAACAGGAAAAGTTGAATAACGTGTTAAAAAAATTAGTAGCTACCGGGCAGATTACCTTATGTTATAACCTGATCTTATATCTGGAACAACTTAAGTCTGTTCAGGATCAGCAGCAGGATGCAGACCTAGATCCGCTTGTACGTGAAAATATTGATGGTTTGTATGCACAATGTATAGCTGACTGGACAATGTTTCGGAAAGACCCCATGTTTTTAGTTAAAATCAAGGAAGCTAGTGCGTAGCATGTCAGGTTATTTGGAGAAGAGCTTCTCCAAAGCTGCATCAATAGTGCCCGCATGGTTCCATAAGAACAGGTAGAACAAGGACATGCTTACGGAGATAAGATTCCCGATGAGGTAGTAATTGTTAAATCGCTGGGTCTCCTCATGCCGTTCTTCGTGTTTCAATCGTGTAGCGATCTTAAGTGCACTAAACACCGTAAGGGCGTGTGGCAGGTCGTTATACAGAAATAACGCCAGGAAGAGCCGTTCCAGACAGCCTTTGAACAAGGACTCCAGGTCGATCTCTGTTTTTTTGTAATAGAACTTTGCTACCACGGAAAAGATAAACCAAAGTAGAATCTCACAAATAGCCATTACGGCTATTATAATCATTAATCTCATACCTGATCAGCTATATACTGCGTTACCTGTTTTATTGCAAAATACGGTTCTATTTTCAAATTTTTGTGCCTTTTCCAAATTTGAGATCTTGTCTTTTCCAACGCAGCGGCTACTAGTTTATAGTCCTTTAATTCAAGAAACTTGCTGATCAAGGTATGATCCTTTTCTAATTTCCAGTCGTCTATTATGTTTTGGTAAATACTAAGGCTTGCCATCAATGCCGCTGCCGCCTGCTGTTTATGCAAATAAAATCCATATCTGTTGGTGGTAAGCTTCGTATCTTCAAGGGCCTCCCTCGCTTTTGTAAGTCCTTCACCAAGCATCCCATAAGCGATATCATGGTTAATAGGGGTGTCTATTCTGCCTTCGTACAGAACATATCGTAATTTAAATCCAGCCTGATTAAGTACGATCTTTTCTTCAAGTTCCAGAATTAACGCTACAGCTTTAGATACATCTTTTACTATACATTGGAATTCGTCGCCAAGGGTGATGGTTATGGGAGAGAGTAGTTGCTTTTTGTGCTTTAAGTTTACCTCATCTGTAAGCTTTTTGAAGAGGCCCATGAGCTCATTTTGGTCGCTCTTTCTGCTATCCACGATATCAGCCATTAAGATTATATGATCTTTTCTTTTCATTTCCGGCATTTATTATGTCAAAAATAATGAAATAAACTATGTTATGTCACAAAAAGTGAAACAAACTGTTTTATGTCACTAATAGTGAAACGCTATATACCCCATACGGTGATCACAATATTCCTGCGTCCACCATGGTTTCGGTGTTCGCAAAGGTAAATGCCTTGCCAGATCCCCAAAGCTAAACGGCCCCTAATAACAGGAATAGTTAAAGCTGTATCTAACAATGCGCTTTTCAAATGTGCGGGCATGTCGTCTGGTCCTTCGTCATCATGCTTATAGTCTGGATCAGCTTCCGGAACAACTTTATCAAAATACATCTTAAAATCAGACCGAACTGTGGGGTCGGCATTCTCGTTTATGGTAAGTGAAGCAGATGTATGTTGTATAAATACCTGGCAAATTCCGGATTGAATCTGCTGTAATTCTGGAAGGGCCTGCAGCACCTCGCTAGTAATTAAATGAAACCCTCTGGGGTATGGTTTAAGCGTTATCGCCCGTTGAAACATTTTCATATCTAATTTCTTCGTATAAACAAAATCGGCCTTAAGAACAATTCCTAAGGCCAATTCGTTTGGTGTTATTTAATCACACTGTGGAACAGTGAAAGTCCAGGTTTCCGAAGTGCCGGTTGGGAGTGAATAGCTATTGCCATTGCCCATCTCAAACCACATTTTACCTCTGATCTTTTCTCTTGAGATTAATTCATTCATAGTCATGCTGTCATAAAGCCGGCCATTAATCATTACATATTTGATCTTTTCCGAATTGCGGATGTCTTCAAGGGGATTTGCATCCATCACCACAAGGTCTGCCAGTTTACCGACTTCAAGCGAACCGATTTCTTTTTCCATGCCTAAGTAACTTGCCCCGTTGATGGTTGCCGCGCGGATCGCCTGCAATGGCGACATGCCACCTTGCGCAAGCATCCACAGCTCCCAATGCGCACCAAGCCCCTGAATCTGGCCATGGGCACCAAGGTTAACTTTCACCCCTGCATCTGCAAGTTGCTTTGTTGCTTTGGAAACGTCAATATGGTTATAATCGCCGTATTCCGATGTAGTTCTTCTCCTTGCACGCTCGTCGATAATGGAACGTGGTGTAAAGGCCATCAGCCTTTCATTTTCCCAAACGTTGGTGCGATCGTACCAGTAATTTTCACCCCATTGGCCACCATATGCCACAATCAAAGTAGGGGTATAACCAACCTGCGTATTCTTCCACAGGTTAACCACATCCTTATAAACCGGCGCTACTGGCAAGCTGTGCTCAACACCGGTATGTCCATCTATTACCATGTTCATGTTGGTAAAGAAGGTTGAACCACCTTCAGGCACGACCTGCATTTTCAATTGTCTTGCTGCTTCGAGCACTTGCTGCCGCTGTTCACGCCGAGGCTGGTTGTATGATTTAACAGAAAATGCGCCAACAGCTTTTAACCTCCGTAAGCTGGAAAGTGCATCATCCAGGCTGTTGATTACAACTTTCATGTCCGCATCTGCGCCATATAAAACTGATCCCGTAGAGTATAGTCGTGGACCGATCATCCTGCCGGCTTTCAGCATTTCAGCCTGACTAAAGACCATTTCTGTATTACTTGAAGGATCGTGTGCAGTGGTTACACCGAAAGCAAGGTTTGCAAGGTAAGACCAATCTGTCTGCGGACTAATGCCATCAGGGCTGGTACGTAAATGTGCATGCACATCCACCATGCCAGGCATAATGGTTTTTCCATTCAGATCTACCATCTTCGCTTGTTCCGGAACCTTAACCTCAGCAGCTTTTCCTATGCTCACAATCTTGTTGTTTTCAATCAGCACAGTACCATTGTCGATGACTTCGTCACCTTTCATGGTGATGATGCGTGCACCAGTAAGCGCGATCATTCCGGTAGGAGCATCCGCTTTAAGCTTCAATCCTATAGAAAGGCTATCAGGCGCAACTTCCCTGGCACCTTGATTACCCTCAACGAAGGGGAAAGCATTCTTAACATCCTGTGCAAAATATTGCTCTCCTAAAGTCCAGAAAAGACGCTTGCTGTCGTTGCTCCAGTGGATGTAAGAACCCGCATCTTTAGTTAAACGAGTTAAAGGAATGGATTTATTACCAGAAGAAAGATCAAGAGGACTTCCTGTCAACACCATAGGGGTGATGTAAACATTGAAGAACTCCGTAAACGCCATCCACTTACCATCCGGGCTTGGCTCAAACTGTGTTGCATAACCTGAAGTATAATGCGTAATCTCCCCACCACCATTTACATTGATGCTCTTATAGGCCTTTTTCCCGTTCTCAGACCCCTGGAAGAAAATGCGACTGTTATCAGCATTGAACCTTGGCTTAATACCGCCTTCAGACACCAATGTCTTCGTACCACCATTTGCAGACATGACGTAAATACCGCCGCCTCTGCCAAAAGTTTGGCCCAATACATCGTTGCCGCGACCTTTTCTAAAAACAATACGGTCGCCATTGCTGGAGTAAGAAGGGGAATAGTAGAAGCCTTTCTCATCCGTAAGCGTGGTAAATCGTCCTGAACGTACATCAGCACGTTTTATCGAACCCTTAAATTCATCACTCCAGGTGGTATATACCACATACTTCCCATCAGGGCTGAATGATGGTTCAAACTCAAAGTCAAGGCCATTCGTCAAGCGCTCGGGTGTTCCGTTTGGCAGCTCTTTCTTGTACAGAAAACCTGCAGCATTAAACACAACCATCTTCCCATCAGGTGATGTTATTAACTGACGGATCATCTTGGAATTAAACTCCGGTGTGAAAACCTGCTGTGGAAAATGCAGCGACTGTTGTACCGTCTGATTTGTAGTAACCTGGAATGGAATTTCTCCCACAGCAAGCGACGAAAGCTCTACTTTCTTGATTTTCCCTTTCGCATAGAACACCAGGCTTCGTGAATCGGGCGTCCATGCGAAGTTCGGATACACGCCAAATATGGCCCAGGTTTCCTGCTGGTCCTTACTTAGATCATCAAAAACAGGAGATTCCTCACCAGTTTGAAGGTTTTGAATGTATAAGATTGATTTTAGCCGAACCCGTTTAACAAAAGCCATCAGCTTACCATCAGGGGAAATCTGTGGCCTTGCAGCACCGCCCTGTTGTTTGATAAGGTCTGTGGTTTTTCCAGTATTCAGATCAAGTTGTTTGATGGCGTAAATGGTGCCATTTGGATCTTTGCTATACTCGAAAGTTGGACCCGGCGTAATATCTTCACTGTAATAAAGAAACTTTCCATTAGGCGATATGTTGGGTTCACCGGCATCTTGCTGGTCATTTTTTCTTTTGGTAAGCTGTACACCATCACCACCGTTAATGTTGTACATCCACATTTCTCCTGCACCTAAAGAACGGGTGCCCGTAAAGTGCTTACGAGCTACAATATACTCGCTATNNAGAGCCATCCCGGTTCATGATCCAGATGTTATCACCTCCGGATTTATCACTGGTATAAGAAATATACCTGCCGTTCGGACTAAATCGGGGCTGCACATCAAAAGCAGCACCGCCACTCAGCAGTTTAGCCGTGCCGCCTGATATCGGCATGATGTAAATATCACCCAGAATGTCGAACACAATGTCTTTTCCATCCAGACTAACATCCAGGTTCATCCAGGTTCCTTCGTTGGTGTTAATGGTAAAGTTTTTTGTGGTTCCACGGAATTTCTCGACGTCCCATTTGGGAGCCTCTTTTTTATCCTGCGAAAATGCAGGATGGGCAGCAGCAATAATTAAAACACTTAGTAAGGTCTTACGCATATTTTAAATCGATTTATGAACCGGCAATTTAATAATATCACTTCGTTTTTATAGTTTTGATCGAGACCTTTATGAATAAAACCGAGCTTTTAAAGCAATATTGGGGCTTCGATACTTTCAGACCTTTACAGGAAGACATTATTGATGCTGTTTTGAACGGACAGGATACGTTAGCGCTTTTGCCTACAGGTGGCGGTAAATCGTTATGCTTTCAATTACCCGCGTTATTAAAAGAGGGTATATGTATCGTAGTTTCACCTCTTATCGCTTTGATGAAAGACCAGGTTGAAAACCTGAAAGCTAAGGGCATCCAGGCTGTGGCCATCTACGCCGGTATGGGTAAGCGGGAGATCGACATTCTATTGGATAACTGCATCTACGGAAACATTAAATTTTTATACCTCTCTCCAGAACGTCTGCTTTCTACGCTAGTTAAAGAACGGTTATCTTACATGAAGGTTAACCTTTTTGCCATCGACGAAGCACATTGCATTTCACAATGGGGTTATGATTTTCGACCACCGTACTTGTTGTTAAAGGACCTGCGTGAGATCCATTCGGATGTTCCTATGATTGCACTTACAGCAACGGCAACCAGCTTTGTACGAAAAGATATCGTGGATAAACTTGAACTGCGCGACCCGCAGATTTTCGTTAAAAGCTTTAGCCGTAAAAACCTGAGCTACGTTGTCATGGACCTGGAGGATAAATATGGCAAGCTGCTCGACATTTTAAAGAATGTTAAAGGCAGCGGGCTAATTTATGTGAGAAATAGACGCGAAACTACGGAAGTGGCGCTGTTCCTAAAACGAAACGGCATTGCTGCGGACTTCTACCATGCAGGTCTGGAAAAAAATGATCGAAGCACTAAACAGGAAGCCTGGAAGCAAAACAACATCCGGGTAATGGTTGCAACGAATGCTTTCGGAATGGGCATCGATAAACCCGATGTACGTTTTGTAGTGCACCTGGACCTGCCTGAAAGCTTAGAGGCTTACTACCAGGAGGCTGGCCGCGCGGGCAGGGATGAGCAAAAAGCCTTTGCCGTTTTACTTGCAAACAAATCAGATCGTCTGGCACTACAGTCTAAATACACCGATAGCTTTCCCACGGTAGAAGACATCAAAAAGACCTATCATTACCTTGGTAGCTATTATCAGCTTGCTTATGGAGCCGGGCAGGGGCTGAGCTTCCCTTTTGATCTGGCCGACTTCTGCAAACGATTCAATCTAGGCGTACTTAAAACCATTGCTGCATTAAAGTTTTTGGAACATGATGGCTATCTTACCCTGTCGGAGAATATTTTCCTGCAATCGCGGTTGATGTTTATCCAGGGGCACGAAGATGTTTACCGCTTCCAGATAGAGAATGCCGGCTATGATCCCTTAATCAAAACTGTACTCCGCGCTTATGGTGGTTCCTTCGATCAGTACGTAAAGGTAAATGAAAATGAAATTGCTGGGAGGTTGAAGGTTTCCTATCAGACCGTTGTAAACATGCTCCGTAAATTAGAGGAGCAGGAGATCATATCCTATCTTCCACAAACCGATAAACCTCAGTTACAGTTTGTAGTACCGCGCGTCGATCAGCTGCACATGGACATAGATGTGCGCTACATAGAACTAAGAAAGAAACTTCAGGAAGATCAGATTGCCGCAGTATTGGCCTATGCCGCAACACCGGAATGCAGGAGTGTACAGTTACTGGCATATTTTGATGAGCCTGCATCAGACAAATGTGGGCTCTGTGACATCTGTGTGGCAGAGAAAAAGCAGCAGGATTTGGATGAACTTGACGAGAAAATCGCATTCGAAATAGCAACTTTGCTGCAATCGGATCCGCATACTTTAGANNCCTGAAACAAATTCGCCTCCTTTTAGATGCTGGAAAGATTAAAAGCGACGGTAAGAACTATTACTTGTAACCTTTACTTAAAATTAGTTGTTAATAGATAAGAACCATAAATAGAAAAAAATGAAACAATTTCTCCTAAAACACAAGTTCAGTCTGATGCTTGTGGCTGCGATCTCATTTGCTGGATGTTCATCCAAGTGTATCGAGGATTCTGGAAACCATATCGTTAAAGATATTACGGTTACACCTTTTGATGAGATCGAGATCGACGGACCGGTTAAGCTGGTGCTTCGTCAGGATAGTTCATTCAAAATAGCCATCTCGGCAGATTCCAGCATCATAGACAAGATCAAGACATCCGTGAGCGGAGAAAAATTTAAGGTCTCTCTGGATCCAATGCAGTACTGCGGGGCCGATTCCATCGTGATCCATGCGGGTATCGGTGCATTAACCGAAGTTAAGGCTGCTGGAGCGAGTAAAGTTTACAGTGAAGGCGCGCTCCATGTTGGAGACATTGACATGAAGCTCTCTGGCGCTACTGAGTTAAATCTGAACCTTTATGCGGGCAAAGTTAAAACGGAGAGTGATGGTGCTGCAAGGCTGACTTTAACTGGACAGGCAGGAGCACATGAGTTGGACAGCAAAGGTGTACTTGAGCTGAATGCCTTTGATTTTGTTGTAGCGCAGTATGATATCGATATTCAAGGTACTGGTAAATCGAACATCAATGTACTAAATGATCTGAAGGTTAAAACCAGCGGATCAAGCACCATCTATTACAAAGGAAATCCTAAGAACGTCTCGGATAAGAAATCAGGGACCTCTAAACTGGAAAAGGTTAACTAGGTGGAACTTAAAAATAATAGGAAGGTTATCCGCGCATGGGCCATGTTCGACTGGGCAAACTCGGCCTATAACCTGGTTATTACTTCAACGATTTTCCCTGCATATTTCACGGCGATCACCACAACCCAGGCACATGGCGATCAGGTTTCTTTTTTCGGCTGGAATGTGGTTAACACTGCTTTGAGTAACTATGCTCTTGCATTTGCNNTCATTGTGCTGATTTCGCCCCTGCTAAGTTCAATCGCGGATTACCGGGGCAATAAAAAGATCTACATGCAGTTGTTTACCTGGCTGGGGTCAATTTCCTGCTGTTTACTTTTCTTTTTCAAATTAGAAACACTAGAGTTAGGCGTTATCTGCTTTGTATTAGCTGCTATTGGCTATGCTGGTGGATTCGTGTTTTACAACTCTTACTTACCGGAAATTGCATCAGTAGATCAGCAGGACGCGGTAAGTGCAAAGGGGTTTTCTTACGGCTATGTAGGTAGTGTAGTATTACAGTTGGTTTGTCTGGTGTTTGTGCTAAAGCCGGACTGGTTTGGAATCTCGGACGCAAGTTTTCCCCCAAGACTATCTTTTTTACTGGTGGGCTTGTGGTGGATCATCTTTGCACAAATTCCATTTTTTGTACTACCAAAAGGAAGTCCGAATTTTAGTGCGGATGTGCAGCGTAAAATCTCAAGTGGCTTTGCAGAACTCGGTAAAGTCTGGCACCAACTCAAGAATATGGTACAGATGAAGAAGTTTTTGCTGGCATTTTTCTTTTACTCCATGGGCGTGCAAACAACAATGCTTGCTGCGGCTGGTTTCGGCGCCAAAGTGCTACAGCTTCCCACATCAAGTTTGATCATTACCATATTGATCATTCAGCTGGTGGCCATCGCAGGTGCAAATCTGATGTCGAGGCTTTCGCGATCATATGGCAACGTTCAAGTGCTCTTGTATGTGGTTATTGTTTGGATCGGTATCTGTATAGCGGCTTACTTCGTCAACTCCATTAGTATGTTTTACCTGCTTGCCGGCGTGGTTGGTTTAGTAATGGGCGGAATTCAATCACTCTCACGATCAACCTATTCCAAGTTTATACCTGAAAATACACCGGATACGGCATCCTTTTTCAGCTTTTATGACGTTACTGAAAAGTTGGCCATTGTTGCAGGATTGGCATGTTTCGCTTACATTGAGCAGCTAACGGGAAACATGCGAAACTCAATTATCGCCCTGACCCTGTTTTTTGCTCTGGGATTGGTATTTTTGCTGTCCCTTAAAAAGGCATCACGATT
Organism: Pedobacter sp. UBA2067; assembly: GCA_002333205.1. GTDB lineage: Bacteria > Bacteroidota > Bacteroidia > Sphingobacteriales > Sphingobacteriaceae > Pedobacter. Next base: position 6,886 of record DDAD01000035.1, on the reverse strand, counting down.
ATATATACATTAAAATGAAAGTAGAACTTTTTGTACCCTGTTTTATAGATCAACTGTATCCGGAAACTGCCTTTAACACGGTTAAAGTTCTGGAGAAGGCAGGGTGTGAAGTGAGCTATAACTCCAATCAGACCTGCTGCGGACAGCCTGCCTACAATGCCGGGTACTGGGAGGAAGCAAAGGTTATCGGCAACAAATTCCTGAACGATTTCTCGGATACTAAATACATTGTTTCGCCTTCGGCATCCTGCGTGGGTATGGTTAAGTCTGGGTTCAATGACCTTTTTACCAACTCCAATGTGCATAATCGTTGCAGAAGCATTCAGAGCAACATCTTTGAACTTTCAGACTTCCTGATCAATGTGGTTAAACGCGATTACTTTGGTGCGGAGCTTGGTGGTCGTGCAGTTTACCATGATTCCTGCAGCGGATTGCGGGAATGTAAAATCAAAGCCGAGCCAAGGCAGTTATTATCAAAGGTCATTGGGCTAGAGATGGTGGAAATGCGTGATACAGACATGTGCTGTGGTTTTGGTGGTACCTTTTCCGTTAAATTTGATTCGATCTCCTCGGCTATGGCGGAACAGAAGGTGAATAACGCGCTGGAGCAAGATGTAGACTATATCATTTCTACAGACCACTCTTGTTTGCTCCACCTTAAAGGTTACATTGAAAAGAACAACATCCCCTTGAAAACCATGCATCTCGCAGATGTGTTGGCAAATGGCTGGCTTGAAAGCACAGAATACTAGAACTTAGATTTTTATCTTACATTAGCCCGGTCCGCGTACCGGGCTTTTTTGTGCAATCTTCTCTGAAAACGAACCTCATATTTCCTCCAAACATAATGTATAAAAATTCCCCTTCTGTATACCAATGACATGGTTCTAGCAAGGGGTTAACAAGGTATTAGCAGGGGGGTGACAAGGCCTGAACCCTGTGAACGCCGTGTCAATACCTTGTATTTGCCTGGTAATTTGTTAGCGCGGGGCAACGCTATTGAATTTTCGAACAGGTTAGAGAGATATTAAATATTAATCTAACTTTGTCCATGAAGATCACATTGTAGGTGATTTATGATATAAATTTTTAACCTAAAAATCATAGTTGTAGATGATTAATATTACACTTCCGGACGGTTCTGTCCGGTCTTACGAAAGTGGCGTAACCGCTCATCAGATTGCCTTATCAATTTCCGAAGGCTTAGCTAGAAACGTTTTAGCTGCAGAGGTAAATGGCGAAGTTTGGGATTCTTCCCGTCCAATTGAAAGTGATGCCAGCGTAAAGCTGCTTACCTGGAATGATAACGCTGGTNNCTGCACACCTTATGGCAGAAGCACTTGAAGCGCTTTATCCAGGCACAAAGTTTGGCATTGGTCCGGCAATTGAAACCGGATTTTACTACGATGTGGATTTTGGAGATCGTGAATTTTCCTCGGATGACTTCAAAGCTATTGAGAGCAAGATGCTCGAGTTGGCGAAGCAGAAAGAGGTTTTTGAGCGCACAGCCGTTGCAAAGGAAGATGCTCTCAATTATTTCAAGGAAAAAGGCGATGAGTACAAATTGGATCTGTTAGAAGGCCTGGAAGATGGAAAAATCACCTTTTATAAACAAGGTGCATTTACCGACTTATGCCGGGGACCTCATATCCCGCATACTGGGTTTATCAAAGCGGTAAAGCTGATGAACGTTGCTGGTGCTTACTGGCGCGGTGATGAGACCAAGAAACAGCTGACCAGAATTTACGGAGTTACTTATCCTAAGCAGAGTGAGCTTACCGAATATCTTCAGATGATTGAAGAGGCTAAGAAACGTGATCACCGTAAACTGGGTAAAGAACTTGAACTATTTGCGTTTTCAGAAAAAGTAGGCGCGGGCTTACCATTATGGTTGCCAAAAGGTACCGCTCTACGAGAACGCCTGGTTCAATTTTTAACAAAAGCACAATCTAAATCTGGCTATGAGCAGGTAATTACGCCGCATATTGGTCATAAAAACCTATACATCACTTCCGGACACTGGGATAAGTATGGTAAGGATTCTTTCCAGTCCATCAAAACGCCGCAGGAAGGAGAGGAGTTTTTGTTAAAACCAATGAACTGTCCACACCACTGTGAGATATATAAAGTAAAACCACGTTCTTACAAGGACCTTCCACTGCGCTTTGCGGAGTTTGGTACCGTTTACCGTTACGAACAAAGCGGGGAATTACATGGTTTAACCCGTGTTAGGGGCTTTACTCAGGATGATGCACACTTATTCTGTCGTCCGGATCAGGTAAAAGAAGAATTCAAGAAGGTTATTGACCTTGTTTTATACGTTTTCAAATCCTTAGGTTTTAACGACTACGTTGCCCAAGTTTCGCTCAGAGATCCTGATAACAAGACAAAATACATTGGTTCGGACGAAAACTAGAAGATGGCGGAATCTGCTATTATCGAAGCAGCGGAAGAAAAAGGCTTGCCTACTGTAATTGAATATGGTGAAGCAGCATTTTATGGCCCGAAACTTGATTTCATGGTTAAGGATGCTTTAGGCAGGAAATGGCAGTTGGGAACAATTCAGGTGGATTACAATTTACCGGAGCGTTTTGAACTGGAATATACCGGAAGCGACAATCAAAAACACAGACCCGTGATGATCCACCGTGCACCATTTGGTTCATTGGAGCGATTTGTTGCGGTATTGATTGAACACTGCGCTGGTAATTTCCCACTTTGGCTATCCCCTGAACAGTTTATCATTCTTCCGATTTCAGAAAAATATGAAGATTATGCGAAAAAAGTTTTAGATGAGCTAAATAATTCGGATATTCGCGGATTGATTGATTTTCGTGATGAAAAGATCGGAAGAAAGATCAGAGATGCTGAGGTTAAGAAGTTGCCTTATATGCTGATTATCGGTGAAAAAGAAATGGCCGAAGGAAAGTTAGCAGTAAGGAAACATGGCGCAGGAGATTTAGGCGAGATGACCATTCAGGAATTTGGTGAATTATTAATAAAAGAAATAACAATTTAAATAAGATACACATTTGGCATTAGGCAGACCAGGATTTAATAGGGGACCACGTCCTCCTTTTAAGAAAAAAGAAGCAGAACATAATATTAATCAGTATATCAGAGCGCAGGAGGTTAGATTAGCTGGAGATAATGTTGAACCAGGGATTTATCCTTTGTCAAAAGCTTTGGCCTTAGCTGATGAATTAGAGCTGGATCTTGTGGAGATATCTCCGAATGCAGTACCTCCTGTATGCAGAATCATTGATTACAGCAAGTTTGTTTACGAACAAAAGAAAAAGCAAAAGGAGATTAAATCCAATGCTAAGCAAACTGTAATTAAAGAGATCCGTTTCGGACCAAATACCAATGATCATGATTTTCAGTTTAAACTGAAACATGCCATCAGTTTCCTGGAGAATGGTGAAAAGGTGCGTGCATACGTTCACTTTAAAGGAAGAGCTATTGTTTACAAGGAGCAAGGAGAGATTCTTTTGCTTAAGTTTGCACAAGCTTTAGAAGATATCGGTAAGGTGGAGTTGCTACCTAAGTTAGAAGGTAAGCGTATGTTTCTAACACTGGCGCCGAAAGTTGCTAAAAAATAATAATTAACATAAATAATAACAGGTTATGCCAAAAATGAAGACCAATTCCAGTGCTAAAAAGCGTTTCTCGCTTACTGGAACAGGTAAAATCGCAAGAAAGAATGCATTCAAAAGCCACATCTTAACCAAGATGTCAACTAAGCGTAAGCGCAATCTTAGCCACACCAGTATGGTTTCGGCTGCAGATATGGGCAACGTAAAAAGAATGCTTGCAATCGGTAAATAATTAAATTTTTCTAACCAGGTACCCGGTAGTAAGTTTGCTGAAAAACGCAACACCGCTTATCAAAACACAACACAACTATGCCACGTTCGGTAAACGCAGTAGCTTCGAGAAGAAGAAGGAAAAAAGTCCTTAATATGGCCAAAGGCTATTGGGGATCAAGAAGTAAAGTATTCACAATCGCTAAAAATACGGTTGAAAAAGGTTTGCAATATGCATACCGTGACCGTAAGGTTAAGAAAAGAGAATTCCGTGGATTATGGATTCAACGTATCAACGCTGGAGCTCGTCAACACGGTATTTCATACTCTCAATTGATCGGTAAATTAGCGTCTAAAAATATCGGTTTAAACCGTAAAGTATTGGCTGATTTAGCAATGAATCACCCAGAAGCTTTCAAGGCTGTTATTGATGCAGTAAAATAGTTTGAAGCTATTGAATAAAAAAAGGGAGCAATTTGCTCCCTTTTTTTATGTCTTCGTTTTACGAATTTTCTTTGGTTGCGGATGGTTTTACCTGACCAGGGTTGCGGCCTTTTCTATGCTGACGATCTTTGAATTTATCTTTACGTTCAGCCTTCATCGACTCGTATTTAGCTTTCTGTTCTGGTGTTAAAACTTTAGCAAGCCTGTCTTCGCTATCCTTCATTTCCGCTTTCCTTGACTCCGCTACCTTCTTCATTTCTTTGAAGCGTTCTTTTCTGACCTCATCCTGCTTCTTGAATTTTTCAACTTCAATCTTATAAACTTCAGCTTGTTGTGCATCTGTTAGGGCAAGCTTCTCTTTTAGCTGACTAGCAGATCGCTCTGCTCTTTGTTCAGGAGTGATAGGTCCTCTGTCAGATTTTTGTGCGTAGCTGGCAGTAAAAGCGCTTACTGCAATTGCTAATGTTAATACGATCTTTTTCATTTGTATGTTGTTTTAAAGAATAGATCATATAACGCGAGATAAGTTTAATGCTTAAATGTTAAAAAATGTTAAGGCTTTTTATTTAGTTCGTTTTGTTCAGGTTCTGCAATGATTTCTGCATTTGAGCCATCATCTGTGTTAGTGTCTCAATCGAGGGATCAGAAGTTGCTTCCGGTAAGCTGGTTGTGAAGTAAGCCTTGGCTTTCCAAATTTCCAATATATCATCTGAAGCAATGGTATAAGGATCATACATCTTGTTATCTGAGATTAGCTTCAACTCCTTGTTCTCTTTGAACTTGTTGCCAACACGCTTATATACCACACCCTCGTTTTTACTGACGATGATGTAGGTCTCCCCAGGTTTGATATCTGACCAATTCTCCAGATACTCTCCAACAACAATACTCCCGGGTTGGATTGGAAGCATAGAATCACCCATAATTTCAAAGCCCCGGAATGTTCCTTGTTTTAAAGCCGGAATGGGCAACTGGAACTTAGGCAGTTCACGTATATATTCCGGATCGGCAAAGCCATTTAAATAACCGGCACTGGCCTTTGCAGGTACCAGCTCAATGTTTTCGTTATCGTCCTTATCTACTGAAATACTGAGCACCCGCAGGTTTGCTCCCTGTGCTTTGGTTTTAGGTTTCCACTTATCGTTGATGGTTTCATTAATGAACTCGTCTATGGTGAATTCGTAGAAGTCTGCTATTTTTTTTAGTAAGTCGTATTTCGGTTCTGCACGGTCTTCCTCATAGGCGCCGACTAGTGAACGCTTAATGCCCAAAGCATCAGCGAATTGCTGCTGGGTCATTCCTTTTTTCTTTCTTAAGTATTTCAGGTTATACGAAATATTCGACATAAAATAAAAGTTTATAAAATGTTTGTTTATACTAAAATAGTTAGTATTATTGTACCAATAAAGTTAGTAATATTTATTTGTTAAGCAAAGAGGTATACTAATTTAATTAGTTGTAACCGTTAACCCTAATAAGATGAAAAAATTTGTTTACATCGTAACCGACCGTAACAGGACCAGTCTTCATGTTGGAATGAGTGCGGACCTTTTTAAGACGCTTGACTTTTATAAGACTATGCCGAGCTTATTTTTTGATAGCGGCATGCAGTTGACAAGGTTGGTTTACTTCGAAGAATTCAAGACTGAAGAACAAGCTCTAAGCCGTTTCAAAGTGGTTAGTCGTTTTACAAGAATGCAAAAAGAGCGTCTGGTAAGATCATGCAACCCGGACTGGATTGATCTTACTATCGGATTGGACTTTGAGCACATCATGGTAAATAAGCCGATCAACAATCAGGTTAAACTTTCAATGGGTATGCTCTCCTAAAAAAGATGCGAACCCTGGTACGGATTCGCATGCTTCGTTTGTGTTTGTATAGTCCGATTGTTGATTACCAACCCGGCGCGAATGTTAATCCAAATACACCGGCTTTAACATCTTTTCGCTGGAATGGAAAGGCATAGTATGGTTCCAGTACAAAATAGCCGAACATGTTTACCCTGAGGGAGACGCCGGCACTTAGTGCAGGTACACGTTCACGTGGACGTCCATTCTCCAATAGTTCTCCACTTGGCTGGCTTTTGAATGACACCGTGGAATATTCATCCCACGCTAAGCCTGCATCGAAGAACAGGTTTAAGTCTGAGATTAGAAATCTCGATGGGATCTGTGCAAGCTGTTTTGGACCTGTGAATGGTAAGCGCATTTCAAAGTTGAATACAGCCATCTTGCTTCCTGATAGTTGGTTGATGTCAAAGGTTCCAACTTGGGCATTATCACTGTTGTAAAACGAATTGGCTTCATATCCGCGAATAAGGTAGGGGTATCCCACATATAGCGGATACAGGTTTTCACCGTCCTGGCCTAAACGCATATAGCTGAATGCACGCGCTGCAAAGGTTACCGGTTTTGCACGCACATATTTACGTAGATCAACATTGACAGCACTAAACTGGTAATCTCCGAAATACTGTTCTCCAGAGATTCTGTATCGGAATCCATCCAAGGGTGCCGTTAGGCCGAAGATCGAGTTATCGCCAACAAACCCTGCATTTAGCTGGAAGATATTGAAGGCGCGAAGGCTTATACCCAACTCCTGACTTGCCTGTTCGCTGGAAATATGCTTTCTGTCT
>DDAD01000132.1 GCA_002333205.1 Pedobacter sp. UBA2067 | reverse complement strand
TTTTATATCTCTAAGCAAAGTAATAAAGTTAAAAGATATGGTGAACGTACCTTAGGTATGATGGATTATATGGGTGTTTCAGAACAAACCATATTGCCCTTTAAAGATTACTACTTGCAGATCCCTGATCGGAAGGCAGCATGGACGGACACCGTTCCCACAAATAGTACAGGCTTTATACCTGAATATGACCTCAGGCATTTACCACGAAATCAATGGATAGAATTTATCAAAAAAGATTAATGCACTTCCCTGTTAGCTATCAACTCCAAGGCTGAAAACAGCATACAATTTCCTTCAATATATTTTCACTTCCTGGTTAAACTATAGGTAGATTTAATATAACAAATACCTAATGAACTGATTATGAAAAAGATGTATGTTTTTCTGCTTGCTGCTGTAGCCGCGGCAAGTACTCTTATTAGTTGTGAGAAGGAGCTGCCAGCTGGTAATAACGCAGTACAGGAATCTTCTAAAGCAACAGCCGTTACAGAGATGACCCCTAACTATGTGTATACGCTGGCGGGTAATTCATTTTACCTGGTCCAGAAGGACGGGGTTGGCGACCAGGCGGTGTTCTTCGTACTAGGTCAAATGGTCGCAGATGATGGGTATTTGTATGCGTTAGATGAACCGTTCATCCGCAAAGTTAAGATTAGTGAACGAGCCGTTACAACCCTGGCTGGTAGCGGAGGGGGAGAATCCGTGGATGGTTTAGGAAGGCAGGCTGTTATTCCGTCTCCAAGGGCAATTGCCCTGGGTCCGGACCGAAACCTTTACGTTGCTGAATTCTGTAAAATTCGCAAAGTCACCAANNGGATGGACGTAAGAGGGTATCGGGATGGACCGGCTGCAACGGCTTTATTTCGGAGACCGATATCAATTGCAGTGTGTGAAGACGGCGCAATCTATGTGATTGATGACCAGAGTGTATTTCCCGGTAATGATTTCCGAATTCGTAAGATTTCGCGCGCAGGTATGGTCAGCACACTGACCAAAGGCCCGGTTGGTACGTCTTCAGCTCCTTGGATTATTAAGAGTCTGGCTGTTCTGAATAAAACAGTTTATGCAGCTGGTATCGGCATCTTTGAAATTAGCTCAAAAGGCAAGGTAACCACGGTAAAGAAAGATATTGATGTAAGGTATAATAGCTTGTTAGCTTTGGCTGGTGGAAGCTTTTTAATCGCAAACGAAAATCAGATAAAAAAAGTGTCCGCAAACGGGACGGTTAGTGTAGTTGCGGGCTTACCAATACATGATATATATGCCGCGCCTACTGAAGGTCCTGCTGATAGCGTTGATTTGCATGATCCTTCGGGCTTTACGCTCTACAAGAACGTTTTATACATTGGAGTGCATCCACTTGTAGGACTTCCTGGCTCGAATGAATACCAGCAGGGCAGTGTTATTCAGATGATTGCCTTACCTGATTTGAGGTAAGGCATTCCGGTGCTGCACTAGGCTAAGCTGTCAACTAATGACTGTGATGTGATAAAGTATTTTTATACTTTAGCATCGTCATACGAAGCCGGTTTTGTAGTGGCTGTGTCGCCTTATTTCCTTTGTAAATTGCTATAAAAAAGGCAACCACCCCTCCAAGATCTAAACACGTATGCTAAAAGCACTAGAAAAAGTCAATATTCATTGTTATGCAAGAGATCAAAAAATATGTAGAAGAAAATAAAGAGCGCTTTCTGGAAGAGCTTTTTGAATTACTTCGTTTCCCATCCGTGAGTGCAGATCCTAAGTACAAAGGTGATGTATTAAAAACAGCAGATTACGTTGCACAGAAGCTTAAAGAAGCGGGTGCCGATCAGGTAGAAGTTTGCCAGACGGCAGGGTATCCAATTGTTTACGGCGAAAAGATCGTAGACGCTTCGCTACCAACCGTTCTGATCTACGGCCACTATGATGTGCAGCCTGCAGATCCCTTGGAATTGTGGCAGACACCACCTTTCGAGCCTACTGTTCGCGATGGTAAGATCTATGCACGTGGTGCCTGCGACGACAAAGGACAATTCTACATGCATGTTAAAGCTTTCGAGCTGATGATGCAGACCAATACCTTAGCCTGCAACGTAAAGTTCATGATTGAAGGGGAAGAGGAGGTGGGTTCAAACAACCTTTCCATCTTCGTGAAAGAAAATGCGGAACGCTTAAAAGCTGATGTTGTTCTGATTTCTGATACTTCGATGATCAGCATGGAAAATCCATCCATCGAGACGGGTCTTCGTGGGCTAGCATATATGGAAGTGGAAGTGGTTGGGCCAAATCGTGATCTACACTCTGGCGTTTACGGTGGTGCAGTAGCAAACCCTGCAACCATCCTTTGTAAGATGATTGCTTCCTTACACGACGAAAATAACCACATCATCATTCCTGAGTTTTACGACAAGGTGGTAGACCTATCAGATGAGGAGAAAAAAGCACTAAACAGTGCACCTTTTGATCTTCAAGAATATAGGGATGATTTGAACATCAAAGCCGAGTGGGGTGAGCAAGGTTACTCTACACTAGAGCGCACCGGTACCAGACCAACACTTGAAGTGAATGGCATCTGGAGCGGTTACACCGGTGAAGGTGCTAAAACCGTATTACCTTCAAAAGCAAATGCTAAAATCTCCATGCGATTGGTTCCAAATCAGAGTTCGAAAGAGATCGCGGCTATTTTCACCAAACACTTCGAAAGTATTGCACCAGACTACGTGACCGTAAAAGTTACCGAGCATCATGGTGGCGAGCCGGTAGTTACGCCAACCGATAGTGTTGCATACCGTGCAGCAGAACAAGCAATCGTAGATTCTTTCGGTAAAAAGCCAATTCCAACAAGAGGCGGTGGTAGTATTCCAATTGTAGCACTTTTCGAAGAAGAATTAGGCATTAAGTCTGTGCTATTCGGATTTGGATTAGACAGCGATGCTTTACACTCTCCAAATGAGAAGTACGACGTTTACAATTACTACAAAGGCATTGAAACCCTGCCTTTATTCCACAAATATTTCGCGGAACTGAGCAAGTAAGCTATTCAAAGGGAGGCCTTGGCCTGCCAAGCAATACGGTAAAGAGCCTGTATCATAACATCTATGATCAGGCTCTTTTTCGTTTGCTCCAGGTGCAATTTTGAATGCAGATTTAAGCACACCTGACCCAGACCTCAGGCACACCTCGCCCACACCTCACNNAGTTTAATACTGCTATTTTCATGCATTCAACGTGATCCTATGAACTTAGACAGACTCATCAACTTTGTACTTATTATTGGCGCTATCGTGCTGATGGCCAACATTGTTTTATTTGTCGTGAATCCAAATGGATCGCATAGATTACCGGTGAGCCTGCTCCTAACAAATGGCTTCCTGCTGTTGGTGAAATTCAGAAGGGCAAAGAGAACCAGGGAAACCGCCTCAACATAGCTACAAACCTTTCCAGCGCCCCCTTTGTTATAATCGTACCAAATGCACGATTATGAGCCTGGAAAAATATGTAGAGAAACGGGACTTTAGCAAAACCGCTGAACCAAAATCAGGAAAGAGCAAGGACAAGGATAAACTCACCTTCGTTATTCAGAAGCACGATGCTTCCAGGCTGCATTATGACTTCCGTTTGGAAATGGAAGGCGTGTTAAAGAGCTGGGCAGTTCCCAAAGGGCCTTCAACAGATCCAAAAAATAAACGTCTTGCAATGATGGTTGAAGACCATCCCTTCGACTACAAGAACTTCGAAGGTATCATCCCGAAAGGGGAGTACGGTGGCGGAACTGTCATCGTTTGGGATGAAGGTACCTATGAGCCCATCGAGGAAATTAAAGGTAAAAAAGCACAGGAAAAACATTTGCTAAAACAGCTTCATGAAGGATCTTTAAAGATCAAACTTGATGGTAAGAAGCTCCAGGGGGAGTTTGCATTGGTGAAAACCAATGGCATGGGTGAAAATGGCTGGCTACTGATCAAACACAAAGATGAATTTGCTTCTGCAAAGGATATTACCAAAGAAGATAAGTCCGTGCTTTCTGGTAAGACTATCGAAACGATGGAAAAAACCAGTGAGAAAGTCTGGAAAGAAGGCAAGGANNAACCTGCTAAATCTGCAAAAAAGAAAACTGAGATTCCTGAACCTGCAGAAACCATAGGAAACGAACCGGAAGAAAAAGAGCAGAACAGCATTGACGTTGCAGCATTGCTGAAGTCGGCGCCCAAAGCGAAGATGCCAACTGGCATTAAGCCAATGCTGGCGACACTGGTGGATGAACCTTTTGACGATCCAGACTGGCAATACGAGGTAAAATGGGACGGTTATCGTGCACTCGCCTACATCAGTAAGGGTGATGTAGAGTTGATGTCCAGAAATAAGAAGTCATTCAATGATAAGTTTTACCCGATCTATGATATCCTTAAAAGTTCTGGGATAAACGCAATTCTGGACGGAGAGATTCTAGTGCTTGATGAAAAAGGCCGGTCTAACTTCGGACAATTACAAAACTGGCGCAGCGAAGCGGATGGGGATCTGGTCTTCTATGTATTCGATCTGCTTTGGTATGAAGGAAAAAACCTGATGGACCTGCCTTTATACCAGCGACAAGCTATCCTGAAAGACATCCTGCCAACTGATGACGACCGCTTGCGCATGGGGCCTGTGTTCAATGCAGATGGAATAGAGTTCTTCCACGCTGCGGAAAAAATGGAACTGGAGGGAATTATTGCTAAAAANNAACAGCACTTATGCGGTAGATGCACGGTCTAAGCAATGGCTTAAAATCAAGGTCCATAAACGACAGGAGGTTGTTATTGCGGGGTACACTAAAAATGCGGATACCTCCAAGCTTTTCAGCTCCTTGCTGCTCGGTGTATTTGAACAAGGAAAGCTACAGTATGTGGGGAAGGTAGGTACGGGATTTTCTGATAAGGTGCAAAAAGAAATGATGGCGGCCTTTAAACCATTGATCACGGAGGAGAGCCCATTTGAAGCCATCCCGGATGTAAATAAAGGATCCAGGTTCCGGCCTAATCCGCCGAAGGCGAAAGCAACATGGCTTAAACCTGAGCTGGTATGTGAGGTGGCCTTCAGCGAAGTTACTACGGACGGGGTTTTTCGGCACCCGTCCTTTCAGGGCATGCGAATAGACAAGAAAGCCGTCGAGGTGACACGTGAAACCGCGGTGTCAACCGAAGAAGTCGTCGAGGAGGAAAGTAAAACAAGTACGAAGCCTGACAAGCATGTGGAGGCCTTTAAGCCAGCCAGCAATAAGGAGCGAAAAACCTTATTGAACCCGAAAGATGTGACGCAGGTGCGCAAGGTGTGTGGACATGACCTTAAATTCACCAACCTGAGTAAAGTTTACTGGCCGGAGGACAATGTCACCAAACGGGATATGTTTAATTTCTACTACCAGATCGCAGAATATATTCTTCCATACCTCAAGGACCGGCCATTGTCGCTGAACCGCTTTCCCGGCGGTATTCATGGGCCAAGCTTTTATCAGAAGGACGTGAAGAATAAAGCACCGGAGTGGGCAAAAACCTTCCCATACCGCACAAGCGACGGCGAAGATAAAGAATATCTGGTGGGAGACGATGAAGCTACCTTGCTGTGGATGGCTACTCTGGGCTGTATAGAAATGAACCCATGGTTCAGCAGGATACAGACACCCGACAATCCAGACTATTGCGTTATTGATCTGGACCCTGACAAAAATACCTTTGACCAGGTGATTGAGGCGGCACTGATTGTAAAAAAGTTGTTGGATGCCATCAATGTTCCGTCGTATTGTAAAACATCAGGATCTACAGGGATTCATATTTACATCCCTATGGGCGCAAAATATACCTATGAGCAGACACAGCTTTTTGCCAGAATATTGGTGAATAGGGTGCATGAAGAGATACCGGAGTATACCAGTCTGGAGCGTATGATCTCTAACCGAAAGGGTAAAATGTACCTGGATTTTCTTCAGAACCGTCCTGGCGCAACGATCGCAGGTCCTTATTCCTTAAGACCTAAAGTTGGCGCAACCATCTCAATTCCTTTGCATTGGGATGAGCTGAAGCCAGGATTGAAGATGACTGACTTTACTATTTTTAATGCGTTGGACCGTTTGAAAGTTGAAGGCGATTTGTTTAAAGGGGTGTTGGACCAAGGCATAGATCTGGAGAAGGCTATAGTAAAGGCGAAATCGGTTTTTGGATAATTGAAAAAAGTACCCTGGCTCCAAAATGCTGCGGTTTATGTAAACACCCTTTTAACCGGATTGGAACGATTTATGTGTGCTTTCCTAGCCAGGCAGCCAAAAGTTTAAGCGCCTGCGCCTGATTATGTCTTCGGTGAAACCAGAATCTGCACTTTTGACCCTAATAGATCTCGATCCACGTGCCTGCTTTATCCTTGATCTTGAAAGTAAGGCAATGGCCTATGCCAATCCTGCATTTTACAGTTATTTTCAGCTTAAGCCCGATGGTCTAAAAACCGAGCGGCTGCAGAAGATGATTAACAAAGAAGATCGCTTAAGGGTGGAGAAAGTTTGTTGTGCCCTTGAAGCGGGTAAGCTCCAGCACGTTGAATTTGGATTGAAGTTGCCTGACGGCTCCATGCATGTGGCGGAACTCGCTGTTGCATTGAACCAACAGGGATCGAGCCGTCTGGTTACCGGATATCTAAAAGACATTACCTTGGAGCGAACCAGCGAAGCGGAGCAAAAGGAAAAGAAGGAGGCAAAGGAGCTTAGACGTCGTACCCTCCGTCATGATTTGGCGGGTACGCTGGGCTTTATACCAACTTTCACACATTTGCTGCTGAAGAAGTCAGAAAGTCTTGAAGATCCCCAGATTCCGGTACTGCTGTCTTCTATTGAAAGCATCAGTAAGGAAACACTAGCAAAAGTCAAAGAATACATGAGTGAAGAAGCCAGTTAAAAGGATTTCTTACATTTGTATTTTACATTCAATACAATAGACGTTGATAACAATTAATCTTTTGGGGCAGCTGAAGTCTGAAACGCTGTCAAATCACCAGCAATTAGAAAAGAATCTGATTGTGAAACTAAAGGGGATGCAGAGCCCCGAGGATTACATTAGCATTCTACAAAATTTCTATGCCTATTTTGGAGGTTTGGAGAATCAAATAAACCACTTTATTGGTGCTGATGAGCTATCAGACTATGCAGAACGCCGGAAAACGCAAAGCATTAAGGACGATATCCTGGCTTTAGAAGGTGTAGTTCCTGAAAAGGCTGCGGCTGATGATCTTCCTGAAATTGGGAATTTGCTGCAGGCGTTTGGCGCTTTGTACGTGATAGAGGGTTCTACGCTGGGCGGGCAGGTGATCAGCAAGATGATTTCCAAGCAGCTATCCATGGATGGCGTGGAGGCAGTATCTTTCTTCAAAAGTTACGGTGAAGACACTATGACGATGTGGAAAAAGTTTAAAACTGTGCTTGAGCATCATGCCGCTACCCAACAGGATGCCGATGTAATTACTGGAGCAGCAAACGAGACATTTGCCAAGTTTAGGCTTTGGATGGAAAGAAATTGATTTCTAAATTAACAAGATGTTTGTACCAACGTTAGAAAATTGCAGTCGTGAACCGATTCATATACCTGGAAAGGTCCAGGATCATGGTTTTTTGATTGCCATAGACGGAACCTTCCGGATTACCTACTGCAGTGAAAATGTGGTAAACTTCTTTGGTATTCCCGCAACTGCGCTGTTGAATCAACCTGCGGGTGTGCTCGACAGCTATCTGAGAAGAACGGAACCACCAAACTTTATCATTCAGCTGATTAAACTCGCGCAGAGCGATAAAGGCTTTGAGCCCTTTAATCCCTATCCTTTAACCATTGGCGGTTTACCTTTTAACCTGATCATATCTAAGTCTGAGCAGTTCTATCTGTTGGAGTTTGAACCCGAGATTTCGGATCTAAAGGCCGACCTGCAACGTATAGTTGGCCGCTCCCTGTCGGAGATGCTATCAGATATACAGCCTTCCAGCATATTGAATAAATCGGTAAGCAAGATCAAGGAGGTCATTGGATACGATCGTGTAATGATCTATAAGTTTCATGCTGATGGTCATGGCGAGGTGGTAGCGGAGGTAAAGAACGATAATCTGGAGCCTTTTTTAGGGTTGCATTATCCTGCAACCGATATTCCTAAGCAAGCGCGGGAACTATATAAAAAGAACCTAACCAGGTTAATCAGCAATGTATATACAACGCCGTCTGCCGTTGTGACCATGCTGGAGATGGACAAGGCACCACTTGATCTGACCAACTCGGCCCTTCGAGCGGTTTCGCCTATACATATTCAATATCTTAAGAACATGGGGGTAGCCTCTAGTTTCAGCATTTCCCTGGTTCATGAAGATGAATTATGGGGACTTATTGCTTGTCACAATTATACGCCCAGGTTTATCAACTATAAAGAACGTGACGCAGCTAAGCTCATCGGGCAGGTATTGTCGTCTGCATTAAGTTTCCGGATTCTGGAGCAGGATGAGCAGAATGCATCCCGTTTTAAAGCTTCTACAGATGTATTGACCCGTCAGCTGATCCGCGAGAACAATATCATTGACGCACTATTTAAATATGAATGCACCTTGCTGGATGCAGTTGATGCAACTGGCGTAGTGATGTTTTTTGATAATGAACTGCGCACGAAAGGCAAAGTTCCGGATGCTCCGTTTTTGGATAGTCTTATAGACTGGCTGGATGCTAACATGGAGCCTGATATTTATGCTACACAGAAGCTTTCGGAGATTTATCCCGAGGCCATTCAGTACAAAGAAGTTGGCAGTGGAATGCTGGCCTGCCGCTTGTCTAAGGAACTGCGTGAATACATGATCTGGTTCCGTCCGGAGGTGATCACAACAGTAAATTGGGCAGGGAACCCGGATAAAGCTGTAGAGTTTACCGGGAATGATTTAATGGATATTTCTCCCCGTAAGTCGTTCGAAATCTGGTCAGACGAGGTACATCTAACGGCAGTACCGTGGTTAAATGAGGAGCTGCAATCGGTTTTAAAGCTTAAAGAGGAGATTCGCTTCGCAATAAGCAGAAAGGCAACTGAATTAAGGGTATTGAACGAAAAGCTTAAGGAAGCCTATGATGAGTTGGATGCTTTCAGTTATACCATCTCTCATGATCTAAAAAACCCATTGTCTTCGATAAAGAGCTATTCGCAGATCTTGTTGCGGAACTTTACCCTTGAACCAAAGGCACAGCACATGGTTTCCCGTATACTTGGTGGTGCTGAAAAAATGCAGTCCATGATTCAGGATGTACTAAGCTATTCCAGAGCGGGACAGGGGCAGTCTGAATATAAGCTGGTGAACATGGAGAATCTGCTNNGACCTTAAACAGGAACTACTGGTATCGTATACTGATACGGACGTTCAAATCAACATCAATGGTGTAGAGGATGTTTATGGTGAGGAAACGATGGTGATGCAAGTGTTTTCAAACCTGATTGGCAATGCCGTAAAATATTCCAAACAGGCGATGAATCCGGTCGTGAACATCAATGCCACAGATTTCGGTAATGAAGTTGAATATGCGATTCAGGATAACGGTATTGGTATTGATCCCTCAGAGCAGGACAAGATTTTTGAACTGTTTACGCGTGCAAACGATGTGAGCGAGTTTGAAGGTACGGGTGTTGGACTATCCATTGTTAAAAAGATCATGGCCAAACACCAGGGGAAAGTCTGGGTAGACAGCCAGATTAACAAAGGCTCCACCTTTTTTGTACGTTTCAAAAAACCAGAGCTGGCATAGTTTGTTTTCCCCTAAACAAACTGAATGAATGACCTTGCGATAATTTACGATCTCGACGAAACCATACTTCCGGCAAGCGCCGTACCTGATGAAACCTTTGATTCACTTTTCAATGCGATACGAGAGGCAAACCAAGGCACACTACCGGAGGACAAACTTGAAGAAGCATTAAAAGCCATGCGTCGCATTTCTGTGGACGTGGTTGCAGAAGCNNAACGCGCTGTTTCATACCAAATATAGTTTCCAGCTAAGCACTTACGACGATTTTCATGTACTAAAAACAATCCCGGGTAAACGGTTCCTGGTTACCACTGGCGTGCCTAATTTGCAGCAGGCTAAAGTAGACACACTTTTCAAGGAAGGTGACTTCGACGGTGTCTTTGTGGACGACATCTACCAAGAAAGCCGCATCGGTAAAAAGGGATTGTTTAAACAAATTGCGGAGCAAACAGGCCTTTCTCCAGCGCAAGTCTGGATTGTTGGTGACAACCCGGATTCGGAAATAAAAGCTGGCAATGCGTTGAATATGAATACAGTGCATATTTCCCGGGCAGGTGTAGAACCATCTGATTTAGCAAAATACCAGGTCAGCAGCTTCTACGAACTAAAAGCAGTGATTGAAAAAGTGCAACAAAAAGGCACATAGATTGTTATATTCCTGCTTTTTACTAATATTTGTAGTAACTGAACGCTTATGACAGTCACTGTAGTTCCTATTATTGAACCAGAATTAAAACCGGGTGCTCCGCTAGCCAAGGTTATGCAGGAACGGCTGCATCGTGTTGCACAGGAACTGCAGGATGTTCACCTCAGGCACATGGAGACCGTGGAGCCCATTTTTGAGGACCTGGTGATTTATGTTAGTTATAATAGCAAGTACAGCGTTCGCTGGCGTATTGTAAATGATGTTCCAGCCAATGCAGAAGCATTGACCGCAGAGGTTTGTGCAAAGTTAGGTTACATCAAATGGAAAACATCGACGATTAATATGTTTCACAGCCGGTAATCTGGCTATTCTGGAACCGGCTCGACCGGCAAAGTTGTTTTTAGATGTTTCATAATTGGGGTGGAGCTTATGCCGTGCACAATAATGGACAGCAGAATGGTAAAGGCCACAACAGCCCAAAGTTCATCCTGATGTTCAAAAGTCGCTTCGTGAAAAGCAAAGGCCAGGTAGAAAATCGAGCCCATGCCTCGGATGCCAAAGAAGCTTATGGCCAGCTTTTCCTTGATGTGAATGTCTCGCTTATATAACCCGATTAAGCCGGTGATTGGGCGTACAATAAAGACAAAGCCTAATGCGAAAAGTGCCATTTTCCAGGTTAGTGCATCGAGTATTCCACTCACCAGACTTCCCCCAAATAATATTAACAGCACGGCAATCAGTAGTCGTTCAATCTGGTCTGTAAAGGAGTGGAGTTCTGAATGGAACTCATGCCCTTTTTCATAATGGCGCAGATTTACCGCGCAGATAAAGACTGCAAAGAAGCCATAACCATGGAGGAGTTCGGTTACACCATATACAAGAAAGGTAAGGGATAGTGCGAGAAATCCATCCGTGGTTTTTAGGAACTTATATTTTGCGGAAAGATCGAACAGCAGGTAGNNGGTAGCCGATCCAGGTAGCTGCTGCCATGCCAAGGATCATCGCTATTGTAACAAGCCGCAGGGGTGAAGCCCAGTTTTTCCAGGAGAATGGACGGTCCAGCTTGATGCCCGTACCCATTAAGGATATAATGACAACGGTTTCTGCGAAATGCATGGTTAGCGTACCATAATGCCCCGGGTCTGCAGGTGGCAAATGCTGCGGAACGATCTTGTAAAGCAACATGCCAAATACCATATAAACAATGGCGTAGGAGATGCCACGGTCTTTTGTTAAAGCAGGGATCCAGACCATGCCCATTGCTGCAAGTCCAAGCAGTGCTAGTTCTAAGGTATACGGGTTCATAAACAGGCGGTTGTATATACATTACGTAATATGCTGCAGAAAGTTCTTGCAATTCGTAATTTTACACCGTGCCGCCAGTTAAAAAAACCGATCATAATTCTGCTGTTGAAGATATTCCCAATCCCCTTCGTTCTGCTGGGCCGGTGAAACGTAGGCCTACTGCTACAAAGAAACCATTGCCACGTAAACGGAAAACCAAAAAGAAGCCGTTACCCGCCTATATCAAGCTTGGGATAGTGGCTGCACTGCTTATTCTTTTGTCGCCCTTTTACTACGGA
>DDAD01000124.1:32755-32925 GCA_002333205.1 Pedobacter sp. UBA2067 | reverse complement strand
ACGCGCTTTTCCCATGGGGCAATGAGCCTGTTGAATCCGGGCGTCCGAAGGCCAATACCTGGCAAGGATCCTTTCCAAATCAGAATACCAGTTGGGACGGTGTGTATGGTCTGGCCAATGTTAAGTCATATGCCCCCAATGCTTATGGCTTGTATGATATGGCAGGGAAA
>DDAD01000124.1:0-32680 GCA_002333205.1 Pedobacter sp. UBA2067 | reverse complement strand
AACGTATGGGAGTGGTGTGATGGGCCTGCAATTGTACTTAGAGGTGGTTCATTTCTATGTAATTCTTCCTACTGTGAAGGGTACAGGGTAACATCAAGAATGCCGACCGCCCCGGACACCGGACTCGAACATACCGGTTTCAGATGTGTTAAGGACTAATGGCACGATTAGGGCTTCCCAATTTCGCAATTGGTAAATAATCTTTAATTTCGCCGTATACATAGGAAATAGCGGAAAATGGATTATCAATTCAAAGAAATAGAAAAAAAGTGGCAGGGCTTCTGGGCAGAAAATCAAACCTTTAAGGCAGCGCAAACAACTGACAAGCCAAAGTTTTATGTTTTAGATATGTTCCCGTATCCATCTGGTGCCGGACTACATGTTGGACACCCACTCGGATACATTGCTTCTGACATTTTTTCCAGATATAAAAGGCTAAAAGGCTTTAACGTGCTACATCCAATGGGATATGATTCCTTTGGGCTGCCGGCAGAACAATATGCGATTCAAACCGGTCAGCATCCGGCATTGACAACAGAACAAAATATTAATACCTACCGCAGACAGCTGGATCAGATTGGATTCTCCTTCGACTGGAGCAAGGAAATCCGCACCAGTGAGCCTTCTTACTACAAGTGGACACAGTGGATCTTCATGCAGCTGTTCAATTCCTGGTATAATGTTGAGACTGATCGTGCAGAGAATATCAGTACACTTATCGAGAAGTTTGAAACTTCGGGTAGTGCTGGAATCAAGGCCGCGGCAGATGAGGATGTCCTTACCTTTGATGCTTCCGAATGGGCAGCAATGACCGAAGAAGCTAAACAAACAGAATTACTGAAGTACCGCTTAACCTATTTAAGAGAAAGTACCGTAAACTGGTGTGCAGCGCTTGGGACGGTACTCGCGAATGATGAAGTCATTGGTGGTTACTCTGAACGCGGCGGTCACCCGGTAGAGCAGAAGAAAATGATGCAGTGGAGCATGCGTATTTCCGCTTACGCAGAGCGCTTACTTCAAGGTCTAAATACCGTCGACTTCCCCGAGCCTGTAAAAGAAATGCAGCGCAACTGGATTGGCAAGAGTGTTGGTGCAAGTGTGACGTTCCCGATTGAAAATCATACTGGCCATATTGAAGTTTTCACCACACGTGTGGATACGATTTATGGGGTATCCTTCCTGGTACTTGCGCCAGAGCATGAGTTAGTAGCAGAACTAACCACACCTGAGCAAAAGGAAGCCGTAGAAAACTATATCGCACAGACCCGCAAAAAGTCTGAACTGGACCGCATGGCAGATACCAAGACGGTTTCTGGTGCTTTTACCGGCCGTTATGTTCTTAATCCGGTTAGTGGCGAGAGGGTGCAGCTATGGATCGCAGACTATGTGCTTGCAGGTTATGGAACTGGTGCGGTGATGGGTGTACCTAGTGGTGACCAGCGTGACTGGCTATTTGCTACGCACTTCGGCCTTCCGATCTTGCAGATCTTAGATAAGCAAGCTGATCTTGATAAACAGGCAGATCCAACCAAAGAGGGCCAGTACATCAACTCTGGTATCATCAATGGCATGGGTTACAAAGATGCTATTGATACCTTGAACAAATGGTTGGAAGATAACAAAGCTGGTAAAGCAAAGATCAACTACCGTATGCGCGATGCCATTTTTGGCCGTCAGCGTTATTGGGGTGAGCCGATTCCGGTGTACTTCAAAGATGGTATTCCATACCTGATCAAGGAAGAGGAGCTTCCACTGTTGCTGCCTGAAGTTGATAAATATTTACCGACAGAAACCGGTGAGCCACCATTGGGCCGTGCGACTGATTGGAGCTACGGGCAGCAATATGAATATGAACTGAGCACCATGCCAGGTTGGGCAGGTTCCAGCTGGTACTGGTATCGTTATATGGATTCCAGAAATGAGGCAGCTTTTGCTTCGAAAGAAGCGATTGACTACTGGCAGGATGTGGATTTGTACATTGGTGGGGCAGAACATGCTACTGGTCACCTGCTGTACAGCCGTTTTTGGAACAAGTTTCTGAAGGATCTTGGCTATGTGCAACAGGAAGAACCTTTTAAAAAATTGATTAACCAGGGCATGATCCAGGGGCGCAGTAATTTCGTTTACCGCGTGATGGATGAAGGTGGTAAGTCAACAAACACCCTGGTATCTCATGGACTTAAAAATGACTACAAGACCACTGCCCTGCATGTTGATGTAAACATCGTAGAAAATGAGGTGCTGAATATCGAGAAGTTCAAACTTTTCCGTCCGGAGTTCAAAGACGCTGAATTCATTCTTGAAAATGGTAAATACATCTGTGGCGTCGAAGTTGAAAAGATGTCTAAGTCTAAGTTCAACGTGGTGAACCCAGATGTGTTGATCGAGAACTATGGTGCTGATACTTTAAGGATGTACGAGATGTTCTTAGGACCGCTTGAACAAAGCAAGCCTTGGAACACCAATGGTATAGAGGGTGTATTTAAGTTCTTGAGGAAATTCTGGAGGTTGTTCCACAACGATGCCTGGGAATTTAATGTAAGTGATGCAGAACCTACGAAGGCGGAATTAAAAGCATTGCACAAGATCATTAAGAAAGTTCAGGATGATATAGAGCGTTTCTCTTTCAATACTTCTGTTTCCAGCTTTATGATTGCAGTGAATGAATTGACAGATCTTAAGTCTAATAACAAGCAGATCCTCCAGGATATGGTGATTGTACTTTCATCTTATGCTCCACACATCTGTGAAGAACTTTGGACCTTGTTAGGAAATGCACCAGGTACATTATCGTATGCTGCTTATCCTACGTTTAACCCAGAGTACCTGGTTGAAGATGAGATTAGTTATCCAATTTCTGTGAACGGAAAGACCCGAATGAATCTGAGTATCAGCTCAACAATGGAAGCAAAAGATATTGAAGCACTTGTGCTTGCAAATGAGCAGGTTCAGAAATACCTGGATGGTAAATCACCTAAAAAGGTGATTGTCGTAAAAGGTAGAATTGTGAACATTGTGGTTTAATAAACACTAATTAACATAGTTGTTAACATAAAATGTTGATAACACAACGCCGCATTTTTTGAGCATGCGGCGTTTTTTATTTCGCCTAATTGTATTTGTATTCAGCCAATTAACGTGTGTATTGATTGCGGAATAAATTGCATTAGGCTTGATCTGCCTGGNNTTCGTTTCCTCAGTTAAGCATTCGTGCCTAAATGGAACGCCTGGATGAAAGTACCTAACATACAAAGTCAGGTTGTTAACAGCTATTGCACACTATATAAACACTAGTTAACACAGTTGTTAACAGCATTTGTTAATAACATCATACACCAAAATTCATCCTTTCAACATGGCACAATACGTTTCTCAGGGTTGAGGGGAGTGCTTCTTAAGCCAGTAAGAGCCATTCATGATGCTTCTGCGGACCATGATCTTTTGGGAGACTTATCAACATTAAGGCTTTGGAATCTAGAGTGGGCGCGGGGTCTGCAAGGAGGAATCATTTAAATCATCCAAAATGTAGAGCTGTCCTTTTTCAATTAGCAAACCTTTTGTTCTTCCACTAAACTTCTCCTGCCCGTGCTTAAGGTCTATCTTGATCACACGATCCTTGTAGTCAGATTTGATGTCGCTCACAATGCTGTGTCCAACAATGATCCTAGAAGCTTTGTAGTATTTAAGGACCTTTTCCAAATCCTGCTCGCTTTGTGCTGAGGGGATGGGCTTAAAGGGAGCCCTATAGAGATACTGGATCTTATAAAAGATGTTCATAGATAATGTACGGTCCCAGTATGGGCTGTGGTTTGATTTTAAAATCAGATAGGCTTTTCTATCCAGGCTGTCTGCATCTGGATTGCGGCCGTAGTAACGTTTAGCAATGTCGTTGATCTGGGTTTGTGTGATACCTTCGTCAACAAGTATGCTGTTTAAACCTGCATGCACAAAGATGTAGTCTCCAATTTTTTCCATGACGTTCTTACTGCGTAGCCAGCGCCCGATAAAAGACCTTTCACCATAAATGAATTTATTTGCGCGGTCCCAATCTGCTTCCTTACTGATCTGTTTGTCAGCTTGACGGTACTTGTATTGGGCATAAGAAATATTCCCATACATATTCAAGATTTCGTGGTTCCCAAGGATATAGTGAACCTTTCCACCGGCAAGCGCGGCTTGCTGTTCCAGGTGATAAATCAACCAGAGCACAGCCGTAACGTGCTCACCACGATCCACAAAGTCTCCATTTAGCACCAGGTGACCCTTTCCGAAGGTCCAGCGAAAGCTTTTATCCATGACTTTGTTTTTTACAAGAAAGCTGTAGAAGCCGTTGAAGTTTCCTTCAATATCTGATATGGCAATCAGCTTTTGCGGCATGGGTGATGTCTCCGGCTGTGGTAAAAGCACCTTGTTCACATGAACCCGAAAGCTGTCCAGATCCTCGTTGTTTACACGAACCAAAACAGAACGGCTGCTGTCAAGAAGAGCTACGGTGAATTGGTTTTGGGCGCTAACCCGATAAACTGTACTGTCGATTAGGTAGGGACCATCAATTCCTTCAAAGGCCGTTTCTACCCGGCCATCATATTTAAAGCCGAAGGGTTTATCTTTTTGCCAGAGTGCATTCAGGCCAGACCAGTAGAAACTGTACCTTCCGGTTTGCTCGTCAATATTTTGATGTCCAAAGAATAATGTGGTTACGACCCAATATATTATGCCTAACCCTAACGCCCACTTTAAGGTTTTTTTAACTAATGCAGCTACTTTCTTCATTGATGACTAGCCCAATTTTCTATGTTGGAGAGCTGATTTGAACAATCGTTACATGAAGCAGCATTTAAAAGGAGAATCCGACAGAGATGTAAGGCAAAGCACCCTCTTTAGAGAAGCCCACCGTTCCTTGAATCAGAATCAACTCCGCTGGTCGTACATACAAGCCTCCTCCAAAACCATCATGCCAGGTTGAAGAAGATTCTCCAGGCTCCCAAACTCTGCCCACATCATTAAAAGCAATCATGCCGACTTCGCCAGGGGTGATGTAAGATGTAAAATCAAAGAGCTTGAAGCGTAAGTCCAAATTATAGTATACTGCAGATTTTCCCGTAAAGCGGTTACTGTGGAAGCCCCGGAGGTTTCTTGCACCGCCCAGCTGCATTCGTTGGAAGAAGGTGGGGTCTCCAAAGGTTGTTCCAGCTCCAATCCGGTTTGCAATTACAAACCCGGCATTGCCAGGGTTCAGGTAAAACCTGAACTCCGAACGCAAGTAGCCATAACGGTCTTGCGCCTCACCAACCTGCTGTTTTCCGCTGACAGCCGTTTGCCAAAAAATACCCTTAGTCGGGATGGCTTCATTGTTTCTGGTGTCGTAGGTGATTAATCCAATAAGTCCGGCATAAAACCTGTTATTGAACACGTCCTGAGCAGGGTTAAGCTGATTGTATTCACCCAGAAAGTGTTCTGCATTTCTGGAGGATTTACTGCTGTAAAACTCCGTAGAAAGGCCGCCTTCCAGGGTAAGGTTTTTAACAACTTCCCTTTTTAGTTTCACATCTGCATTGAGGTAGTCATATCGGTTGCGATAAAAGGAGATTTCTCTTGGTTCTTCATCTTCAAAACGGGTATCATTACCCAGGCCAAAGAAGTTACTCTGGTTGTTTGGACCCAGGTAGTCTACATCGATCTTCAAGTCATTTTTCCCGATCACTTCCTTGAAGTCTCCTTCATAGGTAAGGTGGAAGGCTTGCCGTCCGGTGGAGTAGTTTACCCAGAATTCATTATGAAACGCATAAGGTGTTTTGCGGAATCCTTGTTTTTCATAGATCAGACCGACACCGGGTTGAAAGCCCCGGTCAATGCTGTAGTTTAGCCTGAACAATGGGCCGAGTTGGTCGAATGCAAAACTTCGTTTGTTAAAGGAATTTACGATGGTATCATTTGCGAGCCTAAGTTTCGCGTAAGATCTTGATGGAAGCTGATTTTGTTCATCCAGCCGGTCATAAATGAAAGGCTTTTTGCCGCCTTTCAGTGTTTGCGCAATGTTAAACTGATCATTACCAGCACCGCCTATAAACCGCAGCCTGATGGGAGAGGTGGCTTGGCCCTTTACTTCAAAGATGTCATCTCCTCCGAAGCCATACAGGCGGATTTCCTGCGTCTCATCTGCTTTAAACGTACGATGGAAGATGCTTCTGCCAAGCGTGCTGTCTTTTTTAATGTTTTCAATTCGCAGTTCCAGGTCGCCGTTCTCTTTATGATTGATACTGAATTGTTCGCGCTTGTCTGAAGCAGGAATATCAACAGTTATAGCCAAGAACTTGTAGTAATCGAGGGCAATTTGCTCTAGGTTCTGAATGCGACCATTCAGATTCGAGCTGATCTCATCCTCATTCTGACTTCTAATTTCGGGTGGCAGTAAGTCTAATGCTTGCTTTACCAAGGCCGGATTAAGCTGTTGTTGCACATACTTGATTTCCTTATGCCAGTCTGCCTCGCTCAGATCAGTAAGAAAGTACCGGTCAAAGTACCGGTTATTAAAGTTCCATGTTTTTACGTCCCTGATGTTGGGCGAGTAGGGTTGAAGATTCGATTTCAACCATTGATGGGAAAGCACCCAGGGCAGAATACCACTGGTTTTGTAGAACACCTTGTCACGGTCCCGTGGAACAGGAATATAAGTGGTCAGGTTACTTTTTTTCTCGTCCGTCCATCGCCAGTTGTCCTCATGTCGATCCCAGTCGCCTATCATAAAATCCAGCAGCCTTGCTCTTAAGGTTAGCTTCTGGTCGGTGATATGGTCATTGTCTTCCTGCAACTCCGACTGCACCTTTTCTGTGTTATCCGTGTCTTTAAATTGCAATGGCTCGCGTTCCTCGAACAAGTAAGCAGCATTGGCAAATTCTTCGCGGTATTCACCAAGACCTGGATCATCACCTACATAGACGATCTCCGGATTGGCATGGGGGATCTGCAGTGCATCTGCTAAAGGCGGAACTATTAAGGCTCCAAATGGATGTCCGGTAGATACCTGATCCTGTACAATATCCCTGGCTATGGTGGTTTTTAGACCTTCCGGCAATGCACGGTCGGGATATTTCTGTATGGTTCGAAGTACCCATTCCTTTCCTTTAGTGTCTACAAACCGAATGGACTTGGTCTGATTACCCCCGCCCAGCTTCACGATCTTCAGGCCACCTTTTTCTTTTTGAATATCCAGGATACGCAGCTTTACTGGTGTTGCCCAAAGACTACGGTAGTTCTCACCGAAGAACTTACGGTGCAGCGAACTTACGGCATCATATTCGGGTGCTATGGGTTTAATTATAAACTGCTCCGGATTGTACTGCTGCCCAAAGCTGAGCAGAGGTGAAAGCACGCAAAGGGATAGTAGGAATTTCTTCATTTTATGCTAATTTCTTGTTGGTAGCGAAGGATCTCAGCCTGGTAAGCTGTCCAGGTTAAGACTTACTCTTAACGCTTTTAATCCTTCTACGCCTTGTAATTCTTCAAGTTCTAAAAATTCCACGTCAGCTTTTAAAATCTGCTGCGTTGCCAGGATGTTGAAGTAGTTGAGATACTCTTCTGCCTCCCATTTATTCATATAAACAACCGCAATCTTTCCAGGTTGTGTCAGGCGTTCATCGGTAAATTTAATGTGGGCTTTATCAATACGTTTTTTCACCAGCTGATAGCGGATGTTGTAACCACCTTCCACGTCAAAACGCTGCTCATCCGCCCGGAAGCTGATGTCGATAAGTTTCTCATGTACAAAAATGAGCTGTGTGGTTTGCAAGGGTATCGGCAATCCAGGAATAAGGTTATGCGCAGCGCGGGCGATGTTTGCTACCGCTGCTAAGTGTTTAAACCTGAATACCTGCAGCAGATCTGCGGGCATTGGCCGATCTGGTGTGATAGACTGCCCAAGGTAAATGTCAAATTCTACGCCGTCAGTTCTGAATTTTTCAAAGTAACAGGGGAAAGTATTTTGGATATCTGCATTGAACTCGTCCAGCATGGCATTGATGCTGCGGTTAACTGTTTGCATGCTATGCTCGTACAAGTTCCGGTTCTGGTACAATGGCCCATTAGTTGCCGTTTGCTCAAAATAACTGTCAATGATGTGGCCAATCTCTGGTCTTGCTTCTTTCAGTAGTCGCAAGTATGGCGGCAACTGGCGGATTAGATAATCTTCAATACGAATGATCTGCCGGTCACTTAAATGCGTTTCCTTTTTGTAGTTCCATACTTGTTCCTGGTTCGGCAAGTTCTTCATGACGTCAGTTTTGGTCGCTTCTTTGATCGCTATGAACGTTTGCTCCAGCACCTTAAAGTGTGTATTCAGGTCTTTGCGGATGGCCAGGTTACGGGAAACGCTGGAATCCTTCATGTCAATAGCGGCATAGAAGGGCTGTACGTCCTTAAAGACGATGGGCTCTATCGGCAGGTCCTTTTCTTTACAATCAAATCTTAAATAGTTGTATGCTGCCTGGTTAAAGCGCCAGGCTACCGCTGGTTGTATCGCTGTGAACTTACTCGTGATGACCTTGGTAATCTCGTTGTTGAAATCAGCGGTTATGTTATGGAAGAGCTGAGCCAGTAAAGGGAAGGCCGCTTCAATCTTGGAGAGTGTTTTAGCCGTTAGATATCGGGGGTTTTTGGCATAGATCTCCAGACAACCCACGAGCTTGCCGCTATAATATAGCGGAAACAGGGCATAGGACCGGATACCACTTTTACTCAAAAGCTTCAATATTGGATTTTCAGCCTGCTCTTGTTCCAGGATTTCCGGGAATATCAGGGTTCTTGGATTGGACAGGTAATCTTCCAATAAATGCCTTGCATTGCCGGCACTTTCCTGCTGATTGACATAGGTTAGCAAAATACTCTTGAAGCTGGAGTGATCATCAAGCAGGGTCCTACCGCTTAAAGTGACATAAGGCAAAATACCGAACTCCAGTGCATTGGTTCCGGCGATGGTTTTCAGTGCTTTTGAAATGCCTTTATCATAGCTGCCGCTAGCACATTCATTATGTGCAATGATAACATCCTTAATAGATTGCAGCGCATGTGTTGCGGTTACATCAATCATTTCCACTACAGCGAACCCTTCTAATCTAAATCGCTCTGGGGGCATCAGGCGTTTAAGCAGCTGCAGCGTATTATTTTCCTCACCAGGCAGGTTATCTTTGAAGTTCTCCAGATTGAGCTTCGGCAGCTCCATATCTGTATGGATCTTTACAAAGCTATTGTTTATGTGTAGCTGATAATATTTAAGCAGGTGTGTTTTGGGATCAATAAGCGTCTTGATGGTGAAGTCCCATCCAGACAAGGTGAAATCGTAGTACTGTTCGAGCACGATGTTGTAAAAAGTCTTCAGCAGACTATCGCGCATTTGATCAAGGGTAGGCAGGTTCAGACCAGCACGGAGCTTTTGGCTCAGGGGGTCTACCAGCACACTGTAAAAGGCTGGTGTACCAAAGTAGAACGTTCCGGTAAGCGGAGCTGACAAAGCCCAGAGGTGCTCCTTCTCTTCCGCCAGGATTGGAGATAAAGAGGTGTAGATCAGCTCGAATAAGGGTGTGTAGTTCGTTAAGTTGTCGGGATTAACAGGCTTGTCCAATTCCGGGAACCTCTTGAACTGGTCGAGAATATAGCTAAAGATGTTTCGTTTAGCCGTTGTTTCAGCATGAATTCTCTTTTCAAGATAATCTAGGAAAGGTTGTAAACAGAATTTGGTCTCAACACCAATTATGCCAGGTGTCAGATCGGGGTATTGCCTGGTTAAATCAACCGTAAGTGCTTGCATTTAATATTATGTTTTTAACGGTTCATCATTCCATCTGTACTGATAAAGAACTAATCTGTGAGAGCCGTATAATGTTTTACAAATTTAAACGTTTCGGCTATTCCGCCTGCTTGCTCCTCGTAATATTTGATGCTGACGCTTTTGTCTGGAAACAGGTCCAGAACCACATAGCCCTGAACCGCTTTGCCATAAAGTGCGTATTTGCCGCTTACAACCTGACTGGTTTTGGTCCCTGCACCACTTACGATCTGTATGTAGTTATTCTGCTTTATAAATTGCAGCCCATGGTCGTGTCCTGCAACATGGATAAGGTTCGGTATGCCGGTAAGTGCGGAATCAACGCCATGGATCATTTGCTTGTAAGCTTTATTTCCGAGATCCTCCGGACCTGGGAATGTACGTCTGATCAAGGGATATATGGAGCCAATGAGTGGTAGGGGAATATATAGGTTTTTATTGATGTCCCTTAATGGAAAAAGATGTTGCATAAAGCTGAATCTGCCACCATGGATGCCATAACTTCTGAAGGGGTGGTGGGCAGCAAGCAGCAAAATCTGGTCTTTGTGTTTTTCTGCCAGGAACTTCATTTGCTTCAGCACTTCCTGCTTGCTGTTGCAGTTGCATTTTGCTTTAGTATTATCTTTTGGGTGTGGGTACACCCACCATTCACTATCGAATGTGACTATGGAGAGGTTTTCGGAAATGGGGAGCAGGATAGGACCAGGGCATCCGTTTTCGGGAACCATCCGGAGATCCGGATCTTGTTGGGCGCTTAGAAATGCGGACTGCGCCTGGATCTTTTCTAAACCTTGAGGGCCGGATTTGTCCCAGTCGTGATTGCCAGGTATGAAGTATACTTTAGCACCTTGTGCCCGCATGGGGCTGAATTGTGAGCGTAGGATGCGCTGCGTTTCCTTTTCCGCTGCAGTGCCTGGCAAACCCATACCCCTTGGATAGATGTTGTCGCCCAGGTAAACCACGGTTGTTTTTCCTTGAAGTACCTGCCCTGCAGCATGCGTAATCACCTGACTTTGCTCAGGGTCTATTTCACCGGCGTCGCCAATGAAAACTATCCTGGAAACTACTGTGCCAGGCGCTTGTGCCTTGCCGGAGAAGCTAAACAGAAATATGCAGCAGATACTGAACAGCTTTCTCATTTCTGATTAATTTGTGCTAAGTGGTTTAAATTTTAGGATGTTTCCGTTTGTAATTTCATCGCCTTCATTGGAAATGTACAAATTAAGGTCTTTATCGAAAGCTATGCCTTCCGTTTGATTGAAGGTTGATGAGTCAAGATCATATACAGATTTAATGTTCCAGTCAGGGTTAGCGATAACCAGCAGTTTCTCTGCGGAAGATAAAATGTACCACTCTCTACTTTTAGGGTGCCTGCTTACTGCCGACACCCGCAGGCCTAATTTGATCTTATAACCCATTGATTGAACTGCATCCTGATCAAAATTTAACTCTGTGATGGTACCCAGGTCTTTGCTGTTCTTGTCAACCTTGATCTTAAATCCTAATGTTTTCCGCTTTTTCTTTCCGGCACTTTTGGTTAATACATATAGCATTTGTTCTTGTTCATCTGCGTAGAGGCTTTCATACTCCGCTTTTGGCAGGAAATCATCCCACTTCTGTACTGTTGAACTGATATCGCCATTGTCGGTATTCAATGGAAAGCTGTATAAATCACCGGAACTTTTGACCACATAAACTTGTCCATTGAGGATGGCAAGGTCTTCATAGTCACCCCGCGGACCAAACTTGACACTCGTAGCTTTTTTATTGCCCCAGTTGAGCGAAAAAAGCCGACCCTCCTCATCCTGGATGGCATAAATGCTAGTTGGGTCATAGTTGTTAAAGGCCATCCCCGAAATCTCAAGCAGGCTTTCCGGCATATTGAATTTCTCGCCCGCCGCAAGATTATAGTTTAATGGTGGCTGCTGAACGCTGGGTTTTGTTCCTGGCTTGCAGGCTAACAAAGAAACAATGCTCAGCAATACCAATGATCGCAGTGTTTTAGAAAGTAGTTGCTTCATGATAATTCGTTTTTTAGTACGGCTGTTTTAAGCAGCTTATAAATTTCCTCCTGAGCGCGTATTCCATTCTTTTCGCCTATTGTCTGGTTTGCTGAACTCGAGCTTAGCTGTACCGCTTGTTCAGTATCGTTCATTTGAATAGCCATCAGTTGCTCAATCTGCTTCTTGAGCTGTGGATCATTAATTGGAAAACATACCTCTATTCTGGAATAAATATTCCGGTTCATCCAGTCGGCCGAACCCATAAAAACTGCCTTTTCGCCATTGTTATGGAAGATGAAAATGCGTCCGTGTTCAAGATACCGGTCTACAATCCGGATGACGCTGATGTTTTCGCTTTGTCCTGGAACTCCAGGAATGAGGCAACAAATTCCACGGATGATTAGCTTGATTTTCACGCCCGCATTCGAGGCATCATAGAGTTTGCTGATCAGCGTTTGCTCTTCAAGATTATTTAGTTTGATGACTATCGCTGCCGGAGAACCAGATCTTGCAAACTGTATTTCCCGTTCAATCAGCGAGAGGAATTGATCCTGAAGGTTAAACTGTGCAACAAGTAGTTCGTTGAAGTTCAGCTTGTTCTTTAATTCAAGTGTTTTCTTCGGAATGGCTAAGAAATGAAAGAGCGATTCCAGTTCCTGCAACAGGTTTGGAGCAGCCGTAAGTAAGGCATGGTCGGTGTAGAACTTTGCCGTATTCTCGTTCAGATTTCCAGTAGACAGCATGCCGAAACGTTGAATGCCCTGTGCAGATGCTCTTTTTACGAGTGCGACCTTTGCGTGTACTTTGTATTTAACACTGCTGTAGATCACTTCTGCACCTGCTGCCTTAAGCTTTGTTGCCCACTTGATGTTATTCTCCTCGTCAAAGCGTGCTTTCAGCTCCAGCATAACCACCACTTTCTTGTTGTTCTTCGCAGCATTGATCAATGCCGTAACAATGCGGGAGTTCCTGGCAACACGGTACAAGGTGCAGTACACTTCTGTGACCTCTTGATCTATAGCTGCCGCTTCAAAAAACTCGAGAATCGGATCGAAGGACTGGTAAGGTAAATTGACGAGCAGATCTTTTTGTTGAATACGATCGAATATGGAAGTTTCTTGTTCCTGCATGTATAGCTGCATTGCGGGCCAATCAGAATAGTTGAATTCCGGTCCGGTTAAAGGGAAGCTGTTTAAATCTTTGAGGTTGTGGTAATAGCCGCCCAATACAATCGATGAATGTTGCAGGTTCAATGCATACACCATCTTGTAGAGGTGCCTAAGGGGAATATCCGGCTGACAAAGAAACCTGGTCGCGATGCCATAGTCGCGCTTTGCCAGTTCTTTTTCCATTGCTGCAATAATATTCTCATCGACTTCCTCTTCCAGGTGCAATTCGGCATCTCTTGTTACCTTGACAGCGTAGGCTGCGGTAACGGTATCCTGTTCAAACATCGACTGCAGGTTAAACCGAATGATGTCATCTATAAACAGGATGTTTTTGGTGCTGCCGTCCGATACCAGGTACAAACGTTGTAAGGCATCTGAGGGAATGTTGAGCATCAGCAGTTGCTCAACACCACTTCTGTTGCAAAGCACAACGCCAAGGTACAGTTTGTTATTTTCTGCGAAGAAACTGGTATTTGCCTGCTCCATATAGACTGGTCTAAGCAGCGGTTTGATATCAGCATTGAAAAGCGATCGAACCCTAGGCGCGATGCTTTCAGGAATGTCTTTACGGTAAAGCCAATTGTAGTTGTTTTTGGCCAATTCTGGAATGATGATACTGCTCATGATCTCTCCATATCGCTGCTGTTGCAGGTTTATCCGCCTTTTTGCCTCGCGGTAGGCGAAATCATCGCTTTGAATATCTTTATCACGGTCTATGGTCTTCAATACCGGCATACGCACCCGGTAGAATTCATCCAGGTTGGAAGAGTAGATGGAAAGAAACCTGATCTTTTCCATAAGCGGCACCTTTTGTGAGGCAGCCTCTTCCAGCACCCTTTCATTGAAAGTCAGCCAGCTTAGATCGCGGTTAAAAAAGGTATAATCATCCATTTTATATTTCAAAAGCTACTGCCAGAATAAACCCCAAAACAGAAACAATAATCCCAAACATGAAAACATTGTACGCAATTCTCAACAGGCGGTACTTCCTGCCAAGCACAATCCCCTGGGAGTAGATATCTTTAATCAAACTTCCATAAAGATAGTCGCGGTTCTCCATCATCTTCTCCATAGCAGCATTATAGTCGTGGAGACTCATACGGTAGAAGTTTCCGAAGAAAAGCAGATTTGGCTTTTTCTCCAACACTTCCTCAGGGGTAAAACGCCCCGGGGGCACTGCCGGCCGGGTTGCAAGAATAGAAAAGACCATCGTCACCAGGCAGATAAGTAGCAGGGTAACTGTTGGTAGGATCAGGTGTTCATTGTCTTCTAATTTTCTGAGCAAAACACTGAGTACCACCGAAAGGATAATGGAATTGATGGAGATCATGATGTGCGCTTTATTATCGGCCATATCACTCAGACGCTGATGGTTATTGGAAGTAATCCGGAACATGGTCTCAATGCCTTTTTCCGGTCTCGTATCTTTATCGTCTTTCTTCTTTTTTTCTTTTCCAGCGGGTTTCTCTTCGATGGTGTTTATTACTGAACCTTCAGGGACATCCAGGTTAAAGGATTCCTGGATCTGTGTTTTCAACATTCGGATGTTCTCGTTTTTTCTGACGGTAAGTTTATCAATGCAGTACTGGGTATGGTAATGATGTGATTCAAGTAACTGCAGCGTTCCAAGACGCCAGATGCTCTTATCAATGTCTTTGTTGCAAGCCGCCATAGTTTCTTTGCGCATCAGCTTGTTACGCTCCTTGAAGTCTTCACTTCCCAGGTGGTAGAGGTCGGCATCACATACAATCTGTTGCAGGAGGTTTTTCGGCGACTGGGGCATTCTGGTGGCCATAATACAGCCCTGAACTTCCTGAATGCTTTCTTCATCCACGCTTATACTACGCAAAAAGCTGGCTGCAGCCTCTGCACCTTTCTTCTCATGTTGCTCACGTCCATCCAGGTAGCCGATGTCATGGAACCAACAGGCGCATTGAACGATAAAGAAATCCCGGTCTGACAGTTTGTAGAAGTTCGCAATTTCTACGGCATGTTTAACAACATGTTCGGTATGGTTGAGGTTGTGGTACACCAGATGTTCATTGGTCCGGGTCTGGAATAAATGTTCAACATGGGTCTTTACGTCGTCTAAGATTTCAAGATAATTCATAATAGGTAAAGATGGGGAATAACCACGAAAATGGTTGTATCTGCTAGTATAAACCCAGTACGAGAATTTTTGTTTCCACCGAATGTTTGCCAGGTAGTGTAACAAACAGACACCTTTGCATACTAATTGGGGAAACAATAGATTTTATATGAAAAGATTGCTACTCTCATTTTTTACGGTGCTGACCTTTATACAAGTAAAAGCACAATTCCCAATGCCCGGCGCTACGAGCAGGGTTACTGTTGTAGGGAAGGTCTCTGCAACAATTATTGATTCAATTACGAACAAACCTGTGGATTATGCCAGTACTTCACTGGTTAGGATCTCCGATAACAAAGCCGTAAATGGTGCGGTATCTGATGAGAAAGGAAAGATTTCCATTCAGAATGTAAGTCCGGGTAAATACAAATTGACCATCGGCTTTATTGGTTACGCCACGAAAGTGCTGAACGTAACCACTACTCCGGAGAAGCCAGATTTAAACGTTGGTACGATCCGTTTGGCGGCTACGGCAAACAACCTTGCGGAAGTAACGGTTACCGGCCAGAAGGCACTCGTGGAAACCAAGATTGATAAGGTGGTATATAATGCCGAGCAGGATGTAACCCTGGCTGGCGGAAATGCCAGTGATGTGATGCGCAAGGTGCCGATGCTCTCAGTAGATATAGACGGCAACGTTTCGCTTCGTGGAAGTTCGCAAGTTCGGGTGCTGATCAATGGTAAACCTTCGGGAACGATGGCCAACAGTGTTGCCGATGCACTAAAGATGATACCTGCGGAGCAGATTAAAAGTGTTGAGGTAATTACCAGCCCTTCTGCGAAGTATGATGCTGAAGGTTCCGGTGGTATCATTAACATTATCACTAAAAAGAAAACTGCGCAGGGGGTAAGTGGTTCAGTGAATGCTTCTGCTGGTACCCGCCAGAATAATGGAAATTTCAGCCTGAACACCCGCCAGGGTCGTTTGGGTGTGACCAGTAATCTGGGTGTTCAGTATGCGATTCCTCAGGATACACGTGTGGAACTATTGAATGAAAACTATAACCTCAATACCTCTTTAATACAGGAAGGTTTTACTAAGTCAAAACGCTGGGGTGGAAACGGAAATATTGGTGTTGATTATGATATAAATAACTACAACAATATTTCGACAAGCTTGAAATATAACCGCTTTGAAACCGGTAATGATGGAATGTTAGGTGTTTTAAGTCGCATGGGCGGGGTGCAGTCTGCATTTTCCCGTGAGACCAACAGCGAGGCTTCCATGAGTAACTTCGACTGGACTGCAGATTACCGCAGAACAACTAAACGAGAAGGTGAGGAGTTCAGTATCTCGGGACAAGCGTCTTTTGGTCGTAACGTAAATGACTTTGTTACCAGATACCTTTATCCAGATGTAAGTCCTACTGAAATCAATGGTGATAATACCGGTAAGAACAATGAATACACCTTGCAGGCAGATTATACTTATCCGTTCTCGAAGGTTG
The DNA here is from genome assembly GCA_002333205.1 of Pedobacter sp. UBA2067. GTDB lineage: Bacteria > Bacteroidota > Bacteroidia > Sphingobacteriales > Sphingobacteriaceae > Pedobacter. Next base: position 16,091 of record DDAD01000124.1, on the reverse strand, counting down.
TTGTTTTAGAAACCGGATTAAAAGGTATTTTCAGGAGTATAGAAAGTAAGTATCAGGATACTGAACAGGATTTTGATTACGGTCAGGATGTCGGTGCAGCCTACGGCGTGATTAGCTTTAACTTGGCAAAGAAGCTATCCTTTAAAGGAGGTTTACGTGCAGAATACACCAACATCAATGGAACTGCAGGGTCTTCACTTGATTTCAAGAACGACTACTTCAACCTGTTCCCAAGTGCAATCCTTTCACAGGCTTTCTCCCCAAGGACAACTCTGAAACTAAGCTATAACAAACGGATGCAGCGTCCGAGTTTGTTCTACCTGAACCCGTTCCTGGATGAAAGTGATCCAGAGAATCAACGTCAGGGTAACCCTGCATTGAGTCCTGAGCTTACGGACATCATCGAACTTGGTTATTCTACCTATGTAAAAGGTTCAGTGATCAATGCTTCAGTATTCTACAGAAATACCCAGGATGTAATTGAAAGCGTATTCAATCCGTCGCAAAAGTTGACATCGTATGTCAACGTTGGAACAAGTAAGTCCTTCGGATTCAATACCTTTGCCAGCTATAATCCGGTTCCAAAATGGACTTTAATGGGAAACTTCAACATCAACAGTTATGAAGTTGTGGACCCAGGTACGAACTTGAGTACGGGCGTTTATGCCAACTATTCGGTGTTCTTAAGATCTGCGTTAAGCATTAAGGGTGGCTGGAATACGGAAATCTTCGGTGTATACAATGGCTCACGCAGGTCTTTCCAGGGTACAACAGGTGCAATGGCATTTTATGGAGGTGCACTTAAGAAAGACATCATGAACAAGAAAGCGACAGTGGGCTTAAACGTTTTCAATGTTTTTGCAAGAGATTTGCATATTGAAACGCGCAATGAAACACCAGTGTTCTTGCAGAGCACCAATATTTATTACCCAATCCGTTCATTTGGCGTAAACTTTAGCTATAACTTTGGTAAGATCAACTTCAATGCACAACCAAAGAAGAAGTCGATTAAAAATGATGACCTGAAACAAGGTGAACAACAAATGGGCGGTCAAATGGGCGGCCCGGGTCAGGGATAAACCTAACCTTTTTTAACCCGCTTAAGTATCATCAGATTAAGCGGGTTTAATGGAAAGCCGCTGATGTTGTTTTGCAGCATCACGACGGACTGATCATAAAATAGCGGGATCATGGAGCCATGCTCCATGATCATGTTATCCATCTGGTGATATAGCGCATAGCGCTTCTCCGCATCATTTTCATAATAGCTTTGTTCAAAAAGCTTGTCAAATTCCTTGTTGAAATAGCCGGTGTAGTTAGGACCAAAAGGCACTTTGTTCTTCGAATAGAATACAGAAAGGTAGTTTTCCGCATCCGGATAATCGGCAATCCAGGAGCCACGGAAAAAGTTCACCTCGTTTTTTGCCATGAGCTCGCGTAAACTTGCATTTGGACTTACATCTACTTTTACCTTAATGCCGATGGCATTCAGCTCACCTTGCACAAACTCGATCAGATCTTTATAGGTGGTGGAGGTGCTTAGCTTGATGATAGGCAGGTTCTTCCCATTCGGAAATCCAGCTTCTGCCAGTAACCTCGATGCTTTTGCCGGATCATAATGGTATCCTTTTACACGTGTGCTATCGAACCCTGGCATACCAAGCGGTACAAAGCCTGCGGTTGCCGGAATGCCAACACTGTTACGCAAGTATTTGATGAGTTTAGGCTTGTCAATTGCGTACTGTATGGCCTGACGGACCTTTTTTATTCTTAGCGGGGAGTGCTGTACTATAGATTTCGACGTGTCAACCAGAATACCAATGTATTCTGTACACAGGTATGGACGCTTTAGCAGCTGGAACTTGCCTTCATATTTTTGGGTCATTTTGCCGCTCTTGGTAACAATATCGTCACGGTAACTACCATCAACTTTGTCAAAGAAATCCAGATCTTTTTTGATGAAGTTCATAAACGCACTTTGTTTGTCGCTGATGAATGTCGCCTTGATCGCATCCAGGTAGGGCAGACGCTGCTCACCATCTTTCTCCCAGTACTTCTCGTTTTTAAGGAGCACCAGAATTTCATCTTCTTTCCAGTATTTGAACTTGAAGGGGCCTGTTCCAATAGGGTGGCTGCGAAAATCCTTGCCGTAATGTTCCACAACTTCTTTAGGAACGACGGAGCAGTATTGTGCGGTAAGCAGGTTTAAGAATGCCGGGAAGGGTTTACTTAGCACAATGCGGAAGGTGGTATCATTGATGGCTTTGAAGCTGTTGATGTCTTTAACCTTGTCGTTGAAGATCCATCCGCCGGAGGAAGCAACTTTTGGATCTATCAGGCGATAAAAGCTATAGGTGAAATCCTGGGCAACAACTTTGCGCCCTTTACCGTCTTTGAAAAGCGGGTCATCATGAAAGTAGACGTCATCCCGCAGGTGGAAGGTATAGTTCAGTCCGTCTTCGGAAACCTCCCAGGATTTTGCAATGGCAGGAATGGTGTTGAGGTTGCTGTCGACTTGCACTAAGCCGTTGAAAATCTGGTTGATCATCCAGATGGCATTCTGGTTCCTGGCAAATGCAGGGTCCATTGAAGTGAGGTTCTGATCGATATTCAGGTTGAAAACGGTCTTGTTTTCATTGGATGATTTGGTCTTGCAAGCACTGCAGCTTAAGAAAAGCAATCCACAAAATATATATTGAATAATACGGCGCATCTGTTCAGGAATACTAATTTTGCACAAAGTAACCATTTTAATAGTATGTCTTTTTTAAATGAAGTGATAAATAATGTTGAAGATGAAGTGTTAAGAGAGACGCTTCAGGAGCGTGTAGACCTCGTCTTGCATAAAATCAAGTTCATGGAAAAGGTACATGTGATTTGTCTGGATGCTCAGAATGAGCTAAATACGAGATTGAAAGAANNACCCGCTTGAAGCCAGGGTGTTGATCTATGAGGAACCTGGAAAAGATATGCTCGAGCTGATGGGCACTGTGCCTGCTTTGCTACAAAAAGACTGGCCTGCGGTTACTTACAACCGGGTTTACTTACTTGATGAACTTGATGTTACCGCAATGGACGCACCTGCACTGGTTGCTGCAATGGAAGACATTGCAGAACTCATGTACCCCGGCTATTTTGTGTTTGGCAATGAGGGCCGGACCTGGACGTCTTTCGGTGTTTAACGCCAGATCTGCCTGTTTTTAGAACTTGATCAGCTTATTGATCTGATCATTCGTAAACTTCAGCGTATCTTCCTTGAAGAAATCGCCTTCTTCATTCAACTCATATTTTATCGCAGGAATGTGCAGTCGTAAGGGCAGCACATTCAAGTGCAAATAGCCGCAAATGCCGGAGAAATGATCTATGCCACGGATGTTCCCGTACTTTCCGGAGGATATACCGGTTAATGCCGCTTTTTTATTGTAAAAGCTGTCTGGAAACTCACAGGCATCGATGAAGGTTTTGAGCACACCAGGGAAGCTTCCATTGTATTCCGGAATGATAAACAGGAATTTTTCTGTTTTTGCAACCATTTCCTGGATAGGTTCGAATTCCGCACTGCGCTTACCGTAGAGATCGGTGGCAATGAGCCTTTCAGGCAGACTTTCCAGGCTGAAGAGCTGTGCTTCGGCGCCAAGTTGCTGAAGTGTTTTGAGATAATATCTAGACACTTTAAGCGTATTACTATTGGGCCTGTTGGTGCCGGAAATGATGGTGATCATAGCTTGTAATTTGTTAGTAAGATGTGCAAAACACTTGTGGCTTTAACAGTATAATTGCTATTTAGTTTGTATCTTAGCTATTTGTTAAAAAGCCCCTGAAACGTACAAAAATAGTACTTTCAGGCCAAATAAACGCTAGTGTTCAAGAGCCTCATACACTTAACAGGTAAATTTAAATAGATAGATGAGTAAAATAATTGCGTTGGCAAATCAGAAGGGTGGGGTAGGTAAAACAACATCAGCCATTAATCTTGCCGCAAGTTTAGCCGTATTAGAATACAAGACCTTATTGGTCGACGCTGATCCGCAGGCCAACTCTACATCAGGAATAGGGTTTGATCCAAGAAACATCAAGAACAGTATTTACGAGTGCATAATCAATGATATAGAACCTACAGAAGCCATCCAGAAAACGGAAACGCCGAACCTGGATCTTTTGCCTGCACATATTGACCTTGTTGGTGCCGAGATCGAAATGATCAATCTGACTAACCGGGAATTCAAGATGAAGTCTGTGCTCGGCAAAGTGCGGGATCAATATGATTTCATCATCATTGACTGCTCGCCCTCTCTTGGTTTAATCACCATCAACGCGCTTACTGCTGCGGATTCCGTGATCATTCCGGTACAATGTGAGTACTTCGCATTGGAAGGGCTTGGTAAACTACTAAATACCATCAAGATTGTACAAACCCGCTTAAATACCGAACTGGAAATTGAAGGTATCCTGTTAACGATGTATGATGTTCGTTTACGTTTATCTAACCAGGTGGTGGAAGAGGTGAGAACACACTTTCATGATTTGGTGTTCGACACAATCATTCAACGAAATACCCGCTTAAGTGAGGCGCCAAGTTATGGTGTGTCGGTGATTATGCACGATGCAAACTGTAAAGGCGCGATAAACTATCTAAATCTGGCCCGCGAGATCGTCCGCAAAAACGGACTGGTTCCTGAGCCTGAAGAATTGACAACGGCAAAAATTAAAAATATTTAATGACATCTTTCCAGCGAAAAACAGGTTTAGGCAGAGGATTAAGTGCGCTTTTGGATGATACCGAGACTGCACATGCGCCAAAGAAAAGCGTTACGCCTGCCGCCGCTGCACCTGAACCACGGGTAGAAAGCAGCATCGGTAGCATTGCTATCGCGGACATTGAGATCAATCCATATCAGCCCCGTACTGACTTTGACCAGGTATCGCTGCATGAGCTATCGGAATCTATCCGTGTGCAAGGCCTGATTCAGCCCATCACTGTTCGTCAATTGGAAACCGGCAAGTATCAACTGATATCCGGTGAAAGAAGATATCGTGCTGCAAAACTCGCAGGCTTGAACGATATTCCTGCTTATGTGCGCTCCGCAAACGATCAGCAGATGCTGGAAATGGCGCTTATTGAGAACATTCAACGCGAAAACCTGAATGCCATTGAAGTTGCACTAAGCTTCCAGCGTATGATGGAGGAATGTAACCTTAAACAAGAGCAACTTGGGGAACGTGTTGGTAAAAACCGTACCACCATCACCAATTACCTGCGATTGTTGAAACTGCCACCTGAAATCCAGGTTTCCATCCGTGATCAAAAGATCTCTATGGGCCACGCTCGTGCTTTGATCAACGTTGATGACGTAGAAAAGCAGCTCTTTATTCACCAGGAGATTATAGACAAGGGCTTATCGGTAAGAAGGGTGGAAGAGATGGCCAGAAGCATTCATGCGCTTCAGCTTAAGCCTAAGGCCGTGAAACAGCCGGCTGGTACCTCCTTTGAATACCAGAAATTACAGAAAGACCTGGCCTCTAAATTCGCTACGAAGGTGAAATTGAAGGTTGGTCAGAATGGTAAAGGCGCCATTGAGATTCCGTTTGTATCCAATGATGACCTGAGCAGAATTTTAGAATTATTAGATTGGTAATGGCTGGTAAAATATGGTTAATCGTAGTTCTTGCGCTTGCATCGTTATCGGTGAAAGCTCAGGACCCAATAACCATAAAGACTGATAGCTCCGGTGTTAAGGTAGCTAAAGTGGATACGCTTAAATCGAACTACGTGAACGTAGGTAAGGTTGCAGCACGTCGTGCCATCCTTCGGTCGGCAATTATTCCAGGCTGGGGCCAGTTCGGGAACGGCTTAAACGTATATCGTGGTGTGAAGATCGCCGCAATTTACACTGGTGCTACGGTGCTAACACTTTCATACATCGATAATAACAACAAATACAAGGAATTTCTCGCAGAGTTGCGCGACCGCCAGGCTAACGGTGGTAAGGCGGTTATTGGTAGTCCTTATTACAGAGTACAAACTGCTGGCTTAACCTCTGCGAAAGATACCTACAGAAGGAACCGCGAGGTCGTTATCTTCTCCTTAATCGGATTATATGGCATTCAGGTGGTTGAAGCCTATGTAGATGCACGTTTGAAGTATTTCGATGTCGGTGATGATCTTGCGATCAGTATTAAACCATCCATAATCAACTCAGGGACGCTTTTCGGATACCATTCCTATGTTCCGGCTGTTAAGGTTTCCTTTAAACTCTAGATCTTTAGATGATAACAGGAACAGCATTTATAACCCCATTTATTCCTTTAACATGAAAATTGCATTGCTAGGCTACGGTAAAATGGGCCTGATTATAGAACGTTATGCTTTAGAACGTGGACACGAAGTGGTCCTGAAAATTAACCTGGAGAACCAGTCGGATCTTACCCCTGAGCAGCTGTCGAAAGCCGATGTGGCGATTGATTTCAGTGCCCCGGATGCTGCAATTAAAAACATCTACACCTGCTTTGAAGCCAAGATCCCTGTAGTAGTAGGTACGACGGGTTGGTATGGTGAATTACAAAAAGTAAAAAATGATTGCCTCGATAGTAACAATACTTTGCTTTATGGGTCTAACTTCAGCATTGGGGTAAATGTGTTCTTCCACGTGAATAAGGTGCTTGCAAAATTGATGAATAACTTTCCTGCCTATGATGTGCAGGTGGAAGAAATCCATCATACACAAAAGCTGGATTCACCGAGCGGAACAGCGATGACCATTGCGGAAGGCATCATTGACAATCTGGAACGTAAAGAAGAGTGGGTGAACATCCTGGATGGGGATGCACCTGCAGAGAACCTGAAGCATGAACAGCTGCTAATTGCCTCTGAAAGGGTAGATCAGGTACCTGGAACGCATACCGTAGTGTATAGTTCTGAGGTTGATGAAATCGAATTTAAACATACTGCGCACAGCAGGGCTGGCTTTGCACTTGGTGCTGTAATTGCCGCAGAATGGCTGCAGGATAAACATGGCTTTTTTAATATTGCCGATATATTTAATTTTAAATAAACTGATATGAACTATAAGTTCTGGAAGAAGAAAGCTACAGATCCAAATAAGAAACAGAAATCTAAAGCCAGAGAGTGGGCAGATGCCATCATCTTTGCTGTTATCGCAGCAACCATTATCAGGGTGTTCTTTATTGAAGCATATACCATCCCCACCGGCTCTATGGAGCGGTCATTGATGATCGGAGACTTCCTTTTTGTAAGTAAAGTGAATTATGGTGCAAGGATTCCAATGACACCCGTTGCTTTTCCTTTTGCGCATCATACCATGCCAGTTACCGGTGGAAAAGCTTATTGGGAAGGCGTACAATGGAAATACCGTCGCTTACCCGGCCTTTCAGATATCAAAAGAAATGATGTTGTTGTATTTAACTTCCCCGAAGGGGACACTGTAGCCCTTGAAGCGCAGGACCAGAACTACTATAACCTGGTTCGTTCTATGGGACATGCAGCAGTGAACAGCCAGTTTACCGTGACCAGCAGGCCGGTTGACAAACGTGAAAACTACATCAAACGGTGCATTGGAATCGGCGGTGACGTCATTACCATGAAAAACGGAATTGTTTCTGTGAATGGTAAACCCGAGAAATTGGTGCCTACAGGACAGATCACCTATGCGGTAAAGATGAAATCGTCAGATGTAAACTTCGATGTGTTCAAGGACCTGGGTTTCGATATCAATTCAGATATTTCTTCCTTAGGGCAGGAAAACATGTTCCAGTTTGTTGGTACGGAAGAAATGATGGCTGAGGTTAAAAAGCTTGATTTCGTCGTTTCAGTTCAGGAAGATACTGCCCCTGCAGATTATGCAGATATCAGCGTGTTCCCTCAGGATAAAAACAGAACCTGGAATGTGGATAATTTCGGACCAATCACGGTACCTAAGAAGGGTTTAACAGTTAAGCTGGATAGTGTTACTATGCCCCTGTATGAGCGCGCCATTCGCATCTATGAAGGTAATAAGCTAGAAAAAGCAACCGATGGCTGGTTGATTAATGGTCAGAAGGCAGATTCTTACACCTTCAAGATGGATTACTATTGGATGATGGGTGATAACAGACACAACTCGCTCGACTCCAGATTTTTCGGATTCGTACCAGAAGATCACGTGGTTGGTAAAGCGTTATTCATCTGGATGAGTGTAAGAGACCAGGGATCTTTCTTGAGTAAGATTCGCTGGAGCAGGATATTCAAAGGAATTCACTAGAAAATTCCAGAAGCTTGAAATAGATTACTAAACAAGAAAGCCGTTTGATTCGTCAAACGGCTTTCTTGTTGTATAGTTTCTTTGTCTTAGGCCTTCAACTTCTCAACGCCGAGCTTCTCTGCGAGCGTATTCAGATCATTAACGACCGCATCAATCAAGGGAATTCCATTCACTTTTCTTTCCTGCTCAAAAGCCGTTTCCGGTTCGCCCGGAATGATTACCCGCTGCGCAGGATCTACAGGTGTGGAATTGCGGAAAGTTTCGATCCAATTATCGAGATGGTGTTTAAAATCTGCTGCGGGGCGGAAACCATCAATACGCATTGCGCCGAAGAAATGCCCGATACCCTGACCAACAGGATCTGCAGGAGGCTCCAGAAACGCTACGAATGGCGGCACCCAAGGACCATAATTTGCACCTGAAAGCACTGCGGAAAGTATATCCACAGTAGCACCAAGGCCATAGCCTTTATGACTCCCATGGTCTTTATCGCCACCTAAAGGCAACAATGAGCCGCCGGCTTTAAGTTGATTGGGATCTGTGGATGGCTGCCCATGCTTATCTTGCGCCCAACCTTGTGGGATCGCCTTTTCTGCACGCTGCGCAATTTCCAGCTTACCGTTTGCTGCTGCAGAGGTGGCCATATCTACAACAACCGGCGGATATTTCCCAGCAGGGAATGCATAACACATCGGATTGGTACCAAGCAGACGCTCATTGGAGTATGTAGGGGCAACCAGCGGACTAGCGTTTGTCATGCTGATCCCGATCATATCATGTTCTGTAGCCAGTAACGAATGGTATCCTGCAATCCCAAAATGGTTAGAGTTCTTCACCGACACCCAGCCGCTGCCGTATATCTTAGCTTTCTCTATGGCAACCTTCATCGCAAATGGTGCCACAACAAGTCCGAGCCCCGCATCGCCGTCTACAGTGGCAGTAGTGGCCGTTTCATGCACCACCTGGATGTTGGGTGTCGCATTTATTCTCTTTTTCTCCCAAAGGCGAACATAACCTACAAGTCGGGCTACGCCATGTGAGTCTATTCCCCGAAGATCTGATCGTAATAAAACATCGGCTGCTAATTTCGCATCATGGTTAGGACAGCCCATTTTTAAAAATACCTGCTCTGTAAATGCGCGTAAATTGGATTCGGGGAAAGTAAGAAAAGTCATTACTGAAAAGAGTTTTAATATTATTGGCTCATTAAAGCCTAAGATTCTTGAATTGCTGGGTATTAATCAACAGAATTTAGTTGGCAAGATACTGCAGAGGTTTTATGAGGAAGCAAAAAGCACTGTAAACTTGAGGTCCAAAGGTCGGAAGCTTTGTAAAAGCGCCTCAATGAAATCATCTCCATACAGCACATACAGTGGCGCAAGGTTAAGTACACGCTCCTGCAATACACCGGAAGGAAACAGCTTGTTCTTCAGTCCGTCGATCTGGCTAAGTGAAGTCTGATGCTTACGTTTCTCTGCACGCATCATCTTCTTATCCAGGTTCTCAATCAGCCTTAATGCACGCTTCTTGGCCGCATCAGCAGATTGTGAAAGAGTCTTATCAATCTTATAGGCATTCAGCTTAATGTGGTCAAACACGGCCGCAATGGAGCGTTCTTCATCTGCCAGTGACAGGTAAGTGTTCACGTGCGATTTTACCCACTCCGTTTTCAGCTGTTCGTTCTCTTTGAATAAACTCACATGGCTGATGCCCAGGATCTGCATCTTGCGCTCACTACGTTTATCAATCACCATAGCCGAATTACGCAGCAATAGCACCGGATAAGGCACGCCGTAAAAGTCGAAATTAGCTTTCAGCTGAAGCCAGTAAGTAACCTCAGCACCACCGCCGATGTAAGCGAGATTTGGGAGTATGATTTCCTGATACATCGGTCTCATCACCACGTTCGGACTGAACCTTTCCGGATGCGCTTCAACTTCTGCTTTTAGTGCATCCGTACTGAAGGTTATTTCGGAATTAAGCACCTGGAAGGAGTCATTTTCAAAAACAATGCGCTCCCGCAAACCTTCCTTCNNAATTTCGCGTGGATTTACCTGCGGTTTATAACCGATTGCTTCAAGTGCATCATTGGATTTCTGGATCTGCTCAAAGCTGTTCTGTTCAAGGATGTCCCGTAGAACAATTGGCGCGAACTGCTGCTTTAAAGCCGCATCATCGGCATCAATGCAAACCAGACCGGTATGATTAAACAGGGCATCTACAAGTGCCCTTGTAGCGTCTGCAAGCTGATTATGATTTTTGTACGCTGCCTCCACAATCGAGGCAAGCTTTTCACCACTTTCTCCGATGCCAAGGTAACCCTGGTAAGCCGAAAGTACATCTGTAAGGTCTGCAGTGCTGATTTTACCCGTAGCGCCCGCTGCATTGGTTTCCCAAACCAGCTTCTTGTCTTCGAGTTTAATGTGGTTGATCTCTTCGAAATCATGATCCTCCGTAGCCATCCAGTAAACCGGCACGAAGTTGTACGCTGGATAAGCAGCTTTAAGCTCCTTTGCCAGTTTAATCGTAGTTACGATCTTGTATATAAAATACAAGGGGCCAGTAAACAGATTTAACTGATGGCCCGTTGTTATGGTAAATGTCTTTTCATCTGCAAGCAGCTCAATATTGCTTTGAACAAGACTGCTTGTTTCAATAGATGCATACTGCTTACGAAGCACTTCAACAAGCAATGCCCTGTTTGCGAGCACCGGCCGTTCTTCAATCGCAGACGCAAAGCCTGCCAGATCAACGGAATACTTGTAAAAGGGGTTTAAAGTTTCGTTTCCCTGAATATAATCTAATACAATAGGAGAGAAGGAGTTCGTTTGCTGATAACTAATGTATTTTGCCTGCATTTGAAACGAAATTAAGTTATTAAAGCATATTCCTGCCCGCCTCGTATTTTATTTTACAATCTGTCCATACAGGTCAAAGTCTTCCGCGCGGTCAATTTTAACATGCACAAAGCTACCTGGAGCAGCATAGTGCGAAGCTGCATCAATAAGCACTTCATTATCAACCTCTGGTGAGTCGAACTCCGTACGGCCGATAAAGAAATCACCTTCTTTACGATCTACAAGTACTTTGTAAGTGTTGCCAACTTTCTCCTGATTGATCTCAAAAGAAATACCCTGTTGCAGTTCCATAATGGCATCCACACGCTCCTGTTTTACTTCCTCAGGTACGTCGTCCACTAAGTTATGTGCATGGGTTTTCTCCTCGTGAGAGTAGGTAAAGCAACCAAGCCTGTCAAAACGGGTGTCTTCAACCCAGTTCAACATCTCTTCAAAGTCCTGCTCCGTCTCACCAGGGTAGCCGGTGATCAGGGTTGTACGCATTGCAATTCCCGGTACTTTGTCCCGAATCTGATTAACAATGTCTATGGTCTTTTGTTTGGTAATACCACGGCGCATAGACTTCAGCATGCGGTCTGTAATATGCTGTAAAGGCATATCCAGGTACTTGCAAATGTTGTCACGTTCGTTCATGGCATCCAGAATCTCCATTGGGAAACCGGAAGGGTAAGCATACTGCAGCCTGATCCATTCAATGCCGGGAACATCAGAAAGACGTCTCAACAACTCGTCAAGATTACGTCTTCCGTAAATATCCAATCCATAGTACGTTAAGTCCTGTGCAATCAGGATTAACTCTTTGGTACCATTTGCAGCAAGAACCTTTGCTTCATTTACCAGTTCCTGCATATCCCTGGAAACGTGTTTACCACGCATCAGCGGAATAGCGCAAAATGAACAAGGACGATTACAGCCTTCAGCGATTTTGAAATACGCGAAATGGGAAGGCGTTGTCAACAAACGCTCGCCAATCAGCTCGTGTTTGTAATTCGCACCAAGGGAGTGTAGAATGTTGTTTAAGTCGTTGGTACCGAAAAAGGCATCAACGTTCGTGATCTCAGATTCAAGTTCAGGCTTGTAGCGCTCGGATAAACATCCGGTCACGATTACTTTGCCCACTTTACCTTCATCTTTCAGCTGACTATATTGAAGAATCGTATCAATAGATTCCTGCTTTGCATTATCAATGAAGCCGCAGGTGTTGATGACAATAATATCATCTTTATTTACCTGTTCTGCTTCGTGTACAACCTCCATTTGGTTACCACGTAACTGGCCCATCAACACCTCAGAATCATAGATGTTCTTAGAGCAGCCTAAAGTAATAACGTTCACTTTAGGTTTCTTAACAGGCTTAATGGAGGGGATAATTTTAGTGTTCATGTGTTATTTCCTTGCAAAAATGCAGACTAGCTGAATAAGCTGTCCACAAAAGCTTTTTTATCAAATAGCTGAAGGTCGTTCATACCTTCACCTACGCCGATGTATTTCACCGGAATTTTAAATTGATCAGAGATACCGATCACCACACCGCCTTTTGCAGTACCATCAAGTTTGGTAATGGCAAGCGCGTTAACGTCGGTTGCTTCGGTAAACTGTTTACATTGTTCAAAGGCATTCTGGCCGGTAGAGCCATCCAGTACAAGCAGGATCTCATGCGGAGCATTGGGCACAACCTTCTGCATTACATTTTTGATCTTCCCAAGTTCGTTCATTAAACCAACTTTGTTGTGCAAACGACCTGCGGTATCAATGATCACCACATCTTCCTGGTTCGCCACGGCAGATTGTAAAGTATCGAAAGCCACAGAAGCAGGGTCGGAGCCCATCGCTTGTGCAACCACACGAACACCTACACGCTCACCCCAAAGTTTAATCTGCTCTACTGCCGCTGCGCGGAAAGTATCCGCCGCACCCAGTACAACCTTCAGGTTTTCTGCTTTAAGTTTATGTGCAAGCTTGCCGATCGTGGTGGTTTTACCGACGCCATTCACACCAACCACCATAATTACATAGGGCTTGTGCTGTCCATACTCGAAGTTGCGGAAGTCGTTGCTGTTGTTCTCTGCCAGCAAGAGTTGAATCTCATCGCGAAGCAGGCCATTAAGTTCAGAGGTCGACAAATACTTGTCTCTTGCCACCCTTGCCTGGATGCGGTCAATAACCTTCAGTGTTGTGGTTACCCCAACATCAGAGGTTACCAGAACTTCTTCCAGGTTGTCTAATACATCGTCATCGACTGTAGATTTTCCGGCAACAGCTTTAGTGATTTTACTCAGAAAGCCCTCTTTGGTTTTTTCTAAACCTTTGTCCAGCGCGACCTTAGCCTCTGGAGCGGCTTCTTTTTTCTTAAAAAAATCGAATAGACCCATATGAACTTATACGAAAATAAAAAAGCCCTCCCGGTTAAAAGGGACGGCTTTAATATGATTAAATATTAAAATTACTTACCTGCTTGAGGAGTAATAGCATCTTTAACGTGATCGTTGTGAACGATGATTTCTTTGAAAGAATATGCACCTGTCACAGGTGATTTAGTCATCGTGATAACTTTTGAATATTCTTTACCTTTACCCGTTTTAAGGGTTGCAACTACCTTTTTTGCCATGATCTAATAGATTGTATTAATTTAATACCGATGTATTACTTAATTTCTTTGTGTACTGTAACTTTTTTCAAAACAGGGTTGAATTTTTTCAACTCTAAACGCTCTGTAGTGTTCTTACGGTTTTTGGTAGAAATATATCTAGACATACCCGGCATGCCACTAGTCTTATGTTCAGTACATTCTAGAATAACTTGTACTCTGTTACCTTTCTTTGCCATTTTTTTATTATTAAAGCCGGATTACCCAGCTAATGTTATTACAAATATCCTTTTTTCATGAAACGATTGATCGCTTCATTAATACCAATTTTATTAATGGTTTTGATAGCTGAAGTAGATACCTTCAATGTTATCCAACGATCCTCTTCAGGAATATAAAATTTCTGAAGTTGTAAGTTGGGATAAAACTTACGTTTAGTTTTAACGTTTGAGTGAGAAACGTTAAAACCACTCATTGCCATCTTTCCGGTTAAATCACAAACTCTTGACATGCCTTTAAATATAGTGTTAAATATAAGTCGCTTAATTCTTTTAAGAGTGTGCAAATATCATAAAAATATATTTGAATGGCAATAGGGTTTGTAATTATTTTTCACAATAAACGCAGAAGATTTCCACATTCGGAAATCACCTGCTATCCCTGTCTTTACCAGATGCTGCTGTGTTTCGTGGTTTCGCAGATCCTGCGCAATAAACTAAACTCTGAAATACCATTGAGAAAAATGTTGATCTAATATNNTATCTTTCATTGTGTTAAAATTTTAATAAGCAAAGCACAATATAATAATTCCCGCTTCTTAAAGTGTAACAGAAGCGTCTAAATTTTCATTTTGAATATGTAAATTTGGAATAGACCTACTAGAATTTAAATGAGATGCAAATTAAAACCTTTGAAGAATACCAGCAAACCTATAAACACAGTGTGGAACAGCCCGAAGAATTCTGGGCTGGTATAGCGGAGAATTTCCTTTGGAAAAAGAAGTGGGATAAGGTCCTTTCCTGGAACTTTTCCGAACCCAATGTAAAATGGTTTGAAGGAGGTAAACTTAACATTACGGAGAACTGTCTCGACAGGCACCTTGCAGAAAATGGCAATAAACCGGCCATCATCTGGGAACCCAATGACCCTGAAAAAGATTCCATCACCATTACCTATAATATCCTGCATGTGCAGGTCTGCCGCTTTGCCAATGTGCTGAAAAAGAACGGTGTCAAAAAAGGCGATCGTATATGTATATATATGCCAATGGTGCCAGAACTTGCCGTGGCGGTACTTGCCTGCGCAAGAATTGGCGCGGTACACTCCGTAATATTTGGAGGCTTCTCCGCACAATCAATTGCCGATCGGATCCATGATGCGCAATGTAAACTGGTGATCACTGCTGATGGATCTTTCCGCGGCAATAAGCAGATCCAGCTTAAAGAGGTTATTGATGATGCCTTGATTGGCTGTCCTACGGTAGAGAAGGTTATCGTTTTAACCAACACCCGCACGCCGGTTTCCATGATTAAAGGCCGCGACATCTGGTGGGAAGATGAAGTTAAACTTGTAGATGCCATCTGTCCGGCAGAAGAAATGGATGCGGAAGACATGCTCTTCATCCTTTACACCTCCGGATCTACCGGTAAGCCTAAAGGTGTTGTTCATACGGTAGGCGGTTACATGGTGTACGCTGGTTATACCTTCGCTAATGTATTCAATTACCAACCTGAAGAGGTATTCTTTTGTACCGCAGATATTGGCTGGATCACCGGCCATTCTTATATCGTGTATGGTCCACTTTCACAAGGTGCAACAACCCTCATGTTTGAAGGCATTCCGACCTATCCGGATGCTTCCAGATTATGGCAGATCGTAGAAAAACACAAAGTAAACATCTTATATACTGCGCCAACGGCCCTCCGTTCCTTAATGAGCTTCGGCAAGGAGCCTATTAAAGGCAATGACCTAAGTAGCCTCCGCGTACTCGGTTCCGTAGGTGAGCCAATAAACGAAGAGGCTNNAAGGGAACTGCCCGATCGTGGATACCTGGTGGCAGACCGAAAATGGCGGCATCATGATTTCACCAATTGCTTTCGTTACACCAACAAAACCGAGCTATGCAACACTGCCACTGCCAGGCATCCAGCCGGTGCTGGTAGATGAAGCCGGCAACGAGATCCAGGGTAATGGCGTAAGCGGCAATCTTTGCATTAAATTCCCATGGCCAGGCATCCTGAGAACCACCTATGGCGATCATGAACGTTGTCGTCAAACTTACTTCTCTACCTATAAGGATATGTATTTCACCGGTGATGGTTGTTTGCGTGACGACGATGGTTACTATAAAATCACTGGCCGGGTAGATGATGTAATCAACGTTTCCGG
>DDAD01000012.1 GCA_002333205.1 Pedobacter sp. UBA2067 | reverse complement strand
TTTTCTATGCCGATCTGGTTGCAAAAGAGATTATGGTCAAAGACCTGATCCTAATTGAAGGGGTACGATCGGCCTTTGGCCAGGAGAGCTATTTTGAGACAGGCGCCTTGAATAATAAGCATATTGCTGCCATTGTGTTTAACAATCAGCTGGAGCTGGAGAAATTGAACGCCTTGGTGCATCCTGCGGTATTTAGAGCCTTTGATAGCTGGGTAGCCAGAATTCCTGCAGATACACCTTATATCTTAAAAGAAGCCGCTTTACTCTTTGAGAGTGAATCGTACAAGATGTGCGATACCAGCATTCTGGTAACTGCACCCAAGCAAACTAAACTTAACCGGGTAACGGCACGTGACGGCATAAGCGCTGAACAGGTGCTGGCCCGGATGGACAAACAATTTACCGACGAAAAGAAGCAGGCTATGGCCGATCATCACCTTGTGAATGATGAGTCCGCCTCGCTGATTTTACAGGTGCTGGCATTACACCAGACCTTTTTGAATGCCACAGCATGATTTTACACGACTTTTTGAGCCAAAATGAAACCGGGCTCTTTTGTGCCTATGGAAATTTTTACCTGGATCCCAAATCCCCAGTACCTAATGCGGTCATTTCGCACGCTCATGGCGACCACGCCTGCAGCGGAAACCAACACGTTTACTGCACCAAGGCGACTTCCTTGTTTATGCTGCACCGCTACAAGAAGTTTGCAGCAGGGGAGTTTTTTCTCAAAGCATACCATGAAAGCTTTATGTTACATGGCGTTAAGATTACCTTTATATCGGCAGGACACATGGTTGGCTCCGCACAAGTGTTGATGGAGTATAAAGGTGTTAGATACCTTTATACCGGTGACTATAAACTGCAGCCTGATCCCACCTGCGAGCCGATTGAGCTTGCAGAAGCAGATGTGCTGATCACTGAAACAACGTTCGCGGATCCACAAACCCAGCATCCAATAGCGGAGGAGGAGATCAAAAACCTGGAATCTACTTCGATTAACATTATGCTCGGTGCCTATGCCCTGGGAAAAAGCCAACGCATTATCCGTCTGATCAATGATTACTGTCCAGACAAGCGCGTGCTTGTGCATCATAGCATTATGCCGTTTGTAAAACTTTATGAAGACTTGGGCGTGGATCTTGGTAAGTACGAACCATACGACCGTAAGGTAATGAAGAATACGCCAACAGGGCTGGTGTACTTAGTGCCGCCGATGGTATTTAAGAGCTATATTAAAGCGATTAATGTGGTGCGGGTATTCGCCAGCGGTTGGAAGCATTTGCAGTCTTCCAAAGGCTTGCAGCTTTGTATCTCAGACCATGTAGATTGGAATGATATCATTGAAACCATCCGGCAGGTGAAGCCGAAAGAAGTATGGACTACTCATGGCAGTGGTGTGCAACTGAAGGCATTCTTCCAGGACCAGCTGGTTGTAAAGAGTTTAAACTAGCAGCGTTTGTGTAATAACCAACATGATTGAAGGCGTAGACTTTTATTTCAATGAAGATGGTTTGATGGTGTTTACCGAAGCCTACCATCGTAAGCGTGGTACCTGCTGTAAAAACAAATGCAGGCACTGTCCCTGGAATTATGGCAGGAACAAAGGATCAGTGGGCGCTGTGCCCCCCGGTGTAAAATCCAATAAGAGCGACCGCTAGACCTACGATCACTGCGATCATTTTTCTGCGGGTGAACTTATGATCCACACTGCTCTCAAACAGGATAGTGGTAGAGATATGGAGAAAGATGCCGATCACAATACCCATCATTTTATTGAAATACATCTCAATGCCACCAATGCTACCGGTGCTAATGCCATAGCTTAAAAAGAAACCAAGTGGGGCCATAATGGCAAAAACACCTACATAGAGCAGGAGGTCTGCTGCTTTATAGTGGTTTTGCAGCAGGATGCTTGCCAGTGCAAATGCGGCGGGGATATGGTGTAGTGCAATACCGAAGATTAGCTCATTATGATGCTCTTTGGCAAGTGGCATACCTTCCAAAAAAGCATGCAGGCAAAGGCTGATCATGATGCCATACGGGAACACCCGTCCATGGCCATGTTCATGGTGGTGGTGCATGTGACCATGTTCCACACCATGTGAAAACTGTTCCAGAAAAACCTGGATCATGAAACCGATAAGGATGTAAATGCCGATATCGTGGGCATCCACGCCGCTATAGGCATCAGGAATTAAATGTAGTACAGTGATGGCAAACAGGTATGCACCGCTGAAAGAGAGAATAAGCTTCAGTAATTTGGACTTATCACTTTTGACAAGAAAAATGGCGCAGCCGCCGAGAAAAGCACAAAAGAACAGTACTAGTATTTTCCAGAATTCCATTTAGATGTAAGGTTGTAACTTATGATATAGCGTGCCAGTGAACATACCAATTGCAGTGCCAAGTGCAGCGCCAACAATGGTATCAATAGGATAGTGCACACCTACATAGACCTGTGAAAGGGAGATAATGAAAGCCCAGGCAAGTCCAAGCGGTAATATTGGTTTCCAGCGGCTGTAGAACACCAGGATCAGGAAAATGGCGATCGCAAAATGGTTGGTGGCATGTGCTGATGGAAAGCTGTATCCGCTGCCGCAATGAACACGATGAATGATGTAGTTGGACAACTGGAAGTCGTTGCAAGGCCTTATTCTTCCTATAAAAGGCTTGATGAGCCTGGAAGCAATCAAATCGCCCATAGCGAAGGTTAACAGGAGAAACCCAATTTGGTATAAGCCCCGTTTTTTATACTCACGGATGCNNAATGATGAACAGATAAAGCGGTGCCCAGAAGAATCGGTTCCGCATAAGCGGAAACAGCCAATCGAAAAACCCATTGGACATGTCCCGATGGATTCTAAGAAAAAGCTCGAAATCAAACTCCTGGATGCTCACAATCATGCTTTTTTACAAACTAAGATAAGACGGTCTGACTTATTTTCATCGTACGGTTCAAGGCCATAACTTCCAAAGATCTGCGCGAGCTGAAGTCCACTATTACTAAGCATACGTTCAAAGTCTGCAAGTTGGAATGCCTGCACGCGTTCTTCGAAAGCATGTACTTTATTCCGGTGTTCGAAGTTGATGTGTTTAATGATTTTGCCATCTGACACAAATTTGCTGATGTGGAACTCTATGCCCTCCAGCGTTTTGACCTCTTGCTTAGTGAGGTTTTGCTGTATTTTCTTGCTGTTGAAGTAATCTAGTACAAGGGTGCCGTCTGCTTTTAAGCCTTTTCTGAACGACTTAAGCGCATTGACGTGCTCTTTTTCGGTTTCGAAGTAACCGAAGCTGGTAAATAGGTTGAAAGAAAAGTCGAAGTAGTTAATGAAAGAAAGTTTCCGCATGTCGTGCACAAAAAAGTGCAGGTGGCGTTGTTCAAACTGCCGAGCATATTTAATGCTTTGTTCCGATAGATCGATGCCGGTGACGTCGTACCCTTTTTTGTTCAGGTAAACGGAATGGCGGCCACGTCCGCAGGCAATATCAAGAATGCGGGCATTTGGTGCTGGTTTGAGGTATTCTGAAAGGTTATCAATCAGAAATTCAGCTTCCTCATCATTACGCTGACTGTATAGTATGTGGTAATACGGTGAGTTGAACCAATATTGAAACCATTTACGCTGCATAGAGCTTTTTATAAGAATTATTGTAAAAAGCACAAATATAGTATTTCTGAAATCAACGTCAGGATATTTAAAAAGGCTTTGTGCTAATTAANNCTTTCTTATTTTCGCGCAAGCTAATCTAAATAAATTGACCTTAATCAAATCAATCTCAGGAATACGTGGTACAATCGGTGGTAAAGCAGGCCAAGGTCTGACGCCGATGGATGTTGTAAAGTTTACCGCTGCATATGGCAGCTGGGTGATCAAAACCACACAAATTAAAAAAGTTGTTATTGGTAGAGATGCACGCATCTCTGGCGACATGGTAAACAACCTGGTAGCAGGAACCTTACAGGGACTTGGTATTGAGGTGATAAATCTGGGCCTTTCTACAACACCAACGGTAGAGCTGGCTGTGCCGCTTGAAAAAGCTGGTGGCGGTATTATCCTTACTGCGAGTCACAATCCAAAACAATGGAATGCGTTGAAACTCCTCAACCATAAAGGCGAATTTATCACTGACGCGGAAGGACAGTATGTACTGGAACTGGCCGACAGTGGGGATGTGGAATATGCTGGCGTAAACGAGCTTGGTAAGGTAATTTATGATGATTCGTATTTGCAGAAGCATGTGGATCATGTTCTGGCACTGCCTTTAGTGGATGTCGAAGCGATTAAAGCGGCTGATTTCAAGATTGCCATTGATTGTGTAAACTCTACCGGGGGGCTTTTTGTTCCGGCCTTGTTAAAGGCCTTAGGGGTGAAAACCATTTACCCACTTTATTGTACTCCGAATGGGGAGTTCCCCCACAATCCGGAACCGCTTCCTGAAAACCTGACAGAAATTTCAAAAGTTGTGCAGGAAAAAGATGCTGATTTAGGGATAGTTGTCGATCCGGATGTAGACAGACTTTGTTTTGTTTGCGAGGATGGTACAATGTTTGGCGAAGAATACACGCTTGTTGCTGTTGCAGACTATGTTTTACAGCATACGCCAGGTAATACAGTATCAAACTTATCTTCAACACGTGCATTGCGCGACGTAACAGAAAAAGCTGGCATGGAATATCATGCTGCCGCAGTTGGAGAAGTAAATGTGGTAAATAAAATGAAAGCATGTAACGCCATTATTGGTGGCGAAGGAAATGGTGGTGTAATTTATCCGGAATCGCATTATGGACGTGATGCCTTAGTTGGTATCGGCTTATTCCTTACACATCTTGCGAAATCTGGTAAATCTATCTCCAGATTACGCGGTAGCTATCCAGATTATCACATCTCTAAGAATAAAATTACGCTAACAGCAGAAATGGACATTGATGCCCTATTGCTGAAAGTACAGGAAAAATATAGGGCTCAGCCACATTCTACAATCGACGGATTGAAGATCGAGTTTGATAATGAATGGGTTCATTTAAGACGTTCGAACACGGAGCCGATTATCAGGATCTATAGTGAAGCGCAGAATGAAACGGTTGCTGAGAATCTTGCCAGCAAAATCATCTCCGACATAAAAGAAATACTAAAACTAAACTAACCATGGAAAGAATCTATTTGGACAATGCTGCAACAACACCTCTGGATAAAGCGGTCATTGCTGAAATGGTGAAAGTGATGGAAGGATACTATGGAAATCCATCTTCAATACATGCACAAGGCAGGGAAGTACGTACATTCATTGAAAGAGCGCGTAAATCTGTTGCAAATCTTCTTAATGCAGTGCCTGCTGAAATCTTTTTTACATCTGGAGGAACAGAAGCTGATAATACAGCTATTGTTTGTGGTGTTGGTACTTTTGGACTTAAACATGTAATTACTTCTAAAATTGAACACCATGCGGTGGAGCATACACTTGATAATTTATTGAGCAAAGGCACTATTGACCGCGTGAGTTATGTTGATATCGACGATAAAGGCAGTATCGATTACGATCATCTGGAAAAGTTACTGGAGCACAATCCAAGATCTTTGGTAAGTCTGATGCATGCGAATAATGAATTGGGAACACTTACCGATATACAGCGTGTAGGTGATCTTTGTGAAAAGTATGATGCGATTTACCATTGCGACACCGTGCAGACAATGGGCCATTATGTACATGATGTACGTAAGCTGAAGGTTCATTTTCTAGCATGTGCTGCGCATAAGCTGCATGGTCCGAAAGGGGTGGGCTTTCTTTATGTAAATCATAATATCAAGATCAGCCCATTGATTTATGGAGGTGCCCAGGAGCGTAATATGCGAGGTGGTACCGAAAATGTTTACGGCATTGTTGGTCTTGCGAAGGCATTTGAAATTGCACATGAGCACATGGAAGAGCATCGGATTCATATTCAGAACCTAAAAAGTTACCTGATTAACCGTTTGCAGGCAGAGATTCCTGGTGTGATGTTTAATGGGGAAATTGATCCGGATAAAAGCTTGTATACCGTTCTGAATGTTTCTTTCCCGGAGATGGACATGGGGGATATGCTGTTGTTTAATCTCGACATTAACGGTATTTCTGCTTCCGGCGGAAGTGCTTGTTCTTCTGNNTCTCACGTATTGAATGAAATTAATGCAAATGCGACCCGTCCATCGGTACGTTTCTCTTTTAGTAAACATAATACACGTGAAGAGCTGGATTATGTGGTAGAAAAGCTTAAAAATATTGTGGAACAAAATATAAATGTTTAAAGATTTTTGTAGCCGACGCCAGTTCAAAACTGGTGTATAATAAGAAAGGGATCCTGGATAAACGTCAGGGTCCCTTTCTTTTTTGATAAACAAAACGAAGAGGTTGCTGTTATTTATAGACATCTATTTACTAAAACCTTAAAGCTATGATAGTTCCAGAAAACAATAATTTGAACCAGAATAATCTAAACGACAACGAGCTGAACAATTTAGATCAAAATGAGCTTAACCAGAATGATTTAGATCAGGAGGAAGGCAGGGAAGACCGTGCAAACAGAAAAACAATATACAAGGAGACCGCTGATCCGATAAACGAAGATAAACCTGATAATGGAGACTCATCGTCAGTTGCGNNTACGGACCTGATCAATCGTCCGCACAGAGATAATCCATCTTTGGGATCAGGTCACGAACCAGGAACCATGCCTGGTGGAAATAACTTTTAAGCATCATTATAGGTGCTTATAAATGCAAAAAGCCACATTCCTCAGGAATGTGGCTTTTTTATTATTCGAGGGTCGCTATTACTTCAGCATTCTGATGAATTTAGCGATTTTAGCCTTCATTGCCCTGCGATCTACTATGAAATCAAGGAAACCGTGTTCAAGCACGAATTCTGCGGTTTGGAAGCCTTTAGGTAGATCTTTTTTAATGGTTTCTTTTATTACCCTCGGACCGGCGAAGCCAATTAAAGCGCCTGGTTCTGCGATGTTTACATCACCAAGCATGGCATAAGATGCAGTTACTCCGCCAGTAGTTGGGTCAGTTAAAAGGGAGATATAAGGGATTTTTGCCTGGCTTAACAAAGCAAGCTTTGCAGAAGTTTTTGCCATCTGCATCAGTGAAAATGCAGCTTCCATCATCCGGGCACCGCCAGACTTTGAGATCATCATGAAAGGGATGTTGTGCTCAATGCAGTAATCGATGGATCTGGCGATCTTTTCACCTACAACAGAGCCCATGGAACCACCGATGAACGTAAAGTCCATACAGGCTATAACCAGGTCTTCACCTTCAATCTTACCGTGTGCTGCGCGAATGGCATCATTTAAGCCTGTTTTTGCAATGCTGTCTACCAGACGCTCGGTGTAGGGTTTTGAATCGTTAAAGTGTAATGGGTCACCTGATTTCAGGTTAGGGAAGAGTTCTGTAAACTGGTTATCGTCAAATAGAACCTGAAAGTATTCTTTAGAACCAACTCTTATATGGAAGTCACAGTAGTGACAAACGTATTTGTTTTCGGTGAGGTCAGCACTGTGTAAAGCTTTTTTGCAGTTTGGACATTTATTCCATAAACCATCGGGCGCTTCTTTCTTTTCTTCGGTTAGTGTACTGATACCTTTCTTTTCTCTTTTAAACCAAGCCATGTTTTTTGTTCAAAAATGCGTGTACAAAGAAACGAAAAAAAATTAGAACAGATAACCTTAGTTTCTGCGTAAAGTTTAGGGTAAATAAAGGCGCATTCCTTGCCGTAAAAGCATATTTTTTATAACTTCGGCTGTACAAATACTAAAAATATGAGTTTAAAAGGCTACAAAGGTGTAATTTATGGAGATGCTGTTCAGGAGTTATTTGAACAGGCTAAAAAGCACCAGTTTGCATTACCTGCAGTTAACGTAACAGGAACCAATACGATTAACGCTGTGATGGAGACTGCTAAAGCGGTTAATTCGCCAGTGATGATCCAACTATCAAACGGTGGAGCACAGTTTTATGCAGGTAAAACATTAAATAACGACAACCTGAAAGCATGTGTATTGGGTGCAGTGTCTGCAGCTAAACATGTTCATTTGTTAGCTGAGCACTACGGTGTAGCGGTAATTTTACATACTGACCACGCTGCAAAAAAGTTGTTACCTTGGATCGACGGCTTGTTAGATCATGGTGAGCAATTTTTTGCGGCAACTGGTAAACCGTTATTCTCTTCACATATGTTAGACCTTTCTGAAGAGTCTATCGAAGAAAACATGGAGATCAGCTCGAAGTACTTTGAGCGTATGGCTAAAATGGGCATGACCATCGAAATTGAGCTTGGTGTTACTGGCGGTGAAGAAGATGGTGTTGATAACAGCGATGTTGATAGTTCAAAACTATATACTCAGCCTTCGGAGGTGGCTTATGCTTACGAAGAACTAAGCAAAATCAGTGATAAATTTACCATCGCTGCTGCTTTCGGTAATGTTCATGGTGTTTACAAACCAGGTAACGTGAAGTTACAACCGGTTATCTTGCACAACTCTCAGGAGTATGTAAAAGAGAAATTCAACCTGACTGCTGAGAAACCAATCAACTTTGTTTTCCACGGTGGATCAGGTTCTTCACAGGAAGAAATTCGCGAAGCAATCTCTTACGGTGCCATCAAGATGAACATTGATACGGATATGCAGTGGGCATTCTGGGAGGGTATCCTGGATTATTATAAAGCAAATGAAGGTTATCTTCAAGGCCAGATCGGTAACCCGGATGGTGAAGATAAACCAAACAAGAAATACTATGATCCACGTGTTTGGTTACGTAAAGGCGAAGAAACCTTCGTTAAACGTCTAACCCAAGCTTTCGAAGATCTAAACTGTAGAGACGCTAACGACAAGCTGTAAGCATTCTTTATAATTGAAAAGGTCATAGGTGTTCGCTTATGACCTTTTTTTGTACTTAGAAAAAGAGATTCACATGAATAATATTGAAGTAAATAAAGTGACCAGCGAAGATGTGCTGGAGAAGGTGTTTAACATCCGACGGATTGTGTTTGTGGACGAGCAGAATTGTCCACCGGAATTGGAGTGGGAGAATGAGGATGTTTCAACACATTTCCTGGCTACCATAGATGGCACACCTGTAGGAGCCTGCAGATGGCGAAAAACAGATGCTGGATACAAGTTAGAGCGCTTTGCGGTGTTAAATGCTTACAGGGGCCGGAAAGTAGGTCAGGCGCTTGTTGCTGCAGCACTTGCAGATCTTCCCGCGGATGCAAACTACATTTACCTGAATGCACAGCTTGACGCAATGGGGCTATATGCTAAATTCGGCTTTGTGGCAGAAGGAGAGCAGTTTGAGGAAGCTGGGATTCAGCACTTCAAAATGGTTAAGCATTAAAAACCTTTGCAGAGAAGGTCATTGCTTCATTAAACTTCTCCATGTTTAAACTGGTATGGATTTGCTGCTCCTGAAGGTATTTCAGCACGTCTTCGGTAGCCATATTGCCCGTAAGATCATCGGCAGCCATAGGACAACCTCCAAAGCCTTTAATTGCACTATCAAAACGAGTACAGCCGCTGTCAAAAGCGGCTTTTATTTTTTCAAACCGTTTTTCAGGAGTACTGTGCAGGTGCAAGCCAATCTCCGCTCCGGGGAAGCTCTTGATCAGCATTGGCAGGAGTTCGTTGATTTGCTCCGGCGTAGATACGCCAGTGGTGTCAGAAAGTGCTAGAATTTCAACCCCCTGCGCCACCAGCTGCGCTGCCCGATCCTGCACGATGGTTGCGCTCCATTCATCACCGTAGGGATTTCCAAATCCCATAGAAAGGTATACAACGGCCTTCTTGCCCGATTGATCACAAAGCGCAAGCATTTGCTCGACAGTTTCAAGTGATTTTGTTATGCTGGAATTTGTATTGCGTTGTTGGAAGGTTTCAGAAATTGAAAACGGAAAACCAAGATATGTGATCGCCTCGTGTTTTACTGCTTCTTCTGCACCTCTTAAATTGGCTACAATGGCAAGTAATTTAGTGCGTGTTTGACTTAGGTCTAGTGCCGCAAGAACTGCTGTGGTGTCGCGCAACTGAGGTATCGCTTTTGGGGACACGAAGCTTCCGAAATCAAGCGTGTCAAAACCCACTTGCAGGAGCAAGTTCAGGTATTCCGCCTTAAGCGCCGTGGGTATGAATTCATGGATACCCTGCATGGCATCTCTAGGACATTCGATTAGTTTTATGGACTCTTGCATCAATGTAAATATACAGGATAAACTATTCGGAACAAGTCATCCACAAGATATTGAGCACTTCTCAATGTGAATCAAAATTACCCATAAACAAAAAAAGGTGCCCTTGGGGGGCACCTTTTTGCTGCAAAGCAAGTTCTATTATTTGTTCTTTCCTAGATCTACAACGATCGGCGTAGAGATACATAAAGATGAANNAATAAGTACCAATAACACGACCAATCAACAAGGCGAAAATAAATCCTCTGATGCTTTCTCCACCGAAGATGAAGATTACAAGTAATACGAAGAATACAGTTAAAGAGGTAAGGATGGTACGGCTTAACGTACTGTTCAGTGCGAAGTTGATTGTATTGTTACGCTCTTCACCATGAATATCTTCTTTACCGGTTTCTGCAAGTTTCTCACGGATCCTGTCGAATACAACAACGGTTTCAGTCATGGTGTATGACATTACGGTTAAGATCGCAGCGATGAAATCCTGACCAATCTCAAGCGAGAATGGAAGCACACCGTCTAAGATCGTATAGAATGACAGTACCAATAACACGTCGTGGAATAATGCGATTACCGCACCCAAACCATAGTTAAGCTTCTTGAATCGTACGATGATGTAGATAAACATCACTAAACAAGAGAACAAGATTGCACCGTAAGCGCTGTATACCAAATCGCTCGCGATGATAGGACCAACCTTCTGGTTACTTTCAATGGTGTATTTAGTTCCAGTTTTGTTTAAGCCTGCTCTTAATGCGTCCTCTACAACTTTATCTGCAGAAGTTGCAACATCAGCGATATGGTAAGTAGTTGTAATTTTAAGTTCGTTTGCATTACCAGCAGTTTTAACTTCTGGTGCTTCATCGCCGAATACTGGTGTTAACTGTTCCTTAACGGTCTCCGTATCCATTGGCTTATCGAAGTGTACGATGTAGTAGCGTCCACCTTTGAAGTCGATACCTAATCTTAAACCACCATTTTTGAAGTAGAAGATGGTACCTGCGATGATAATTACTGCAGAGATCATGTAGTAGATCTTTCTGCGGCCTACGAAGTCGAACGCGATGTCTCTGAAGGCGTGTAATGTTGCTTTGTTACCGAATGTGATGTTTGAGCTCTTGTTCAACATGCTGTCGAATACCAAACGTGAGGTTAACACGGCACAGAATAATGAAGATAGAATACCGATACAAAGTGTAGTTGCGAAACCTTGAACCGGGCCGCTACCGAAGATGTAAAGGATGATACCTAAAATTAAGATGGTAACGTTGGAGTCAATGATTGAAGGCATTGCATGTTTAAAACCTTCTTTAATTGCCAATGCAGTTGATTTACCATGTAGTAATTCTTCACGTACACGCTCGAAGATCAGAATGTTCGCATCTACGGAAAGACCGATTACCAGGATAATACCCGCAATACCAGGCAATGTTAATACCGCACCAAGTGATACCAGGATACCCATGATGAAGAAAAGGTTGATCACCAAGGCAAGGTTAGCTACCCAACCAGCTTTGTTGTAGTATAGTGCCATGAACACAAGGATCACAACGAATGCAAGACAGAATGATAATAACCCATTGTCAATTGCAGCTTGACCCAATGATGGACCAACTACGAATTCACCTACGATTCTTGCGGGTGCAGGTAATTTACCGGCTTTAAGAATGTTTGCTAAATCTTGTGTGTCGTTTACCGTAAAGCTACCTGTGATTGAAGAAATACCATTCGGAATTTCATTTTGAACAGTAGGAGCGGAGTAAACATTGTTATCTAATACAATGGCGATAGATTTCTTGTTGTTTGNNATTTAGCAGCTCCATCACCAGTCATGTACATAGTTACCTCAGGTCTGCCTTTCTGGTCATAGTCAGCACGGGCATCGCTGATCGCTTCGCCACCTAAATCAGGTGCATCGTTCGCGTCAACATCTTTAATGGCGTATAGTTCAAATACTTTGCTGCCTTCCATCGGCTTAACGCTCCACATAAATTTGAAGGTTGATGGAATAACTGGTGCAATCTCGGCTCTTTTAAGGAAGCTGTTAACTTTCGCAGTATCCTTTTGTGCTACCCATCCAACAACCGGTCCTGGACGAAGTGCCGGGCCATTTGGTCCCTGGTAAGTTGGGATAGTTAATACCGAGAATAGTGGATTATTCTTTACAGCTTCTAAACGTTGAGCTGTTGAGTCAGCACTATTTGCTTTCTTACCTAAACCGGCAAGCTTACTTCCAGCATTAGCTGTAGAATCTTTAGCAGCAGCAGTTGAAGTAGTGTCTTTAAGCGTAGTTGCTAAGGTTTTATTAATGTTCTCCAATAAAGAGTAAACCTCTTCATTTTGGTACACTTGCCAGAACTGAAGTTCTGCAGAACCTTGTAGTAATTTGTGGATCCTTTCTTTATCCTGAACACCTGGCATTTCAATCAGGATACGGTTAGTACCTTCTTGTTTCTGCATGTTCGGGCTTACCACACCAAAACCGTCAATACGGCTGCGGATGATGATAAACGAGCGGTCAATAGCACTTGTAGCTTCTTTAGACAAGTAATTTCTTACTTCTGCATTGCTTGCATTCGCTTTAAGTTGCTGTGCATTGTCCTGATTTGCGAAGTAATCTGCAAGTTTTACATTAGGGTTTAGCTTTTCGAAATTATTAACGAACAGGTTAATAAAGTCTTTACCGCCAGCATTAAGTTCGGTTTGTGCATTTGCGATTGCCTGGTTGAAGTTAGCATCGTCAGGATTTCCAGCTAAGGATTTTACCAGTTCAGCTAATGAAATCTCCATGGTAACGTTCATACCACCTTTTAAATCCAGACCAAGGTTGATTGATTTAGATTTGCAGAACTCATAGTCAAATCCGAAGATTGGATAAACGGGTACGGTGGACATCGAATCCAGATAAGCTTTTTCCTTCTCGGGATCGCCTTTCGCGTAAGCTTTAGCATTTTTCTCTACGTTCGACGAAACTAGATTGAACGAGAGGGAATACACACAGACAATACCTAAGAGTATTGCCATAAATTTAATAAAACCTTTACCTTGCATTTGTTGTTTGTAATTATTGTCTATATGCTATAAATTTTTTTTAACAAGTCGGCAAATCTAATTAAATTTTTAATTAATAGGCCACTTATCAAAGTTTTTCTTGGTGGTGCTCAACTATTTACTTTCGAGCGTAATGAAGGAAAAATCAATGGGATTTTTCGCGTCTGCCTGATGATCTTCTCGCGCAACTTCCACCCATTTTTGCGGGTCTAAATCTGGAAAATAAGCATCTCCTTCAAAATCCTGATGTACCCTGGTAAGGTAGATCTTGTTTGTTTTTTCCAGCGCAGCTTTGTATATCTCCGCACCGCCGATAACGAACACCTCAGCCTCATCCGTACATTTTGCAAACGCATCATCAAGGCTTTGCGTCACCTCTGCGCCTTCAATCTTTAGGTCGGCATTTCGAGTAATGACAATGTTTCGTCGATTAGGCAATGGTTTGCCCATGGAGTCGAAAGTTTTGCGCCCCATGATAACGGTATGCCCCGAAGTAATGGTTTTGAAATGCTTCAGGTCTGTCGGGAGCTTCCATCATAACTGATTATCTTTTCCGATAGCATTATTCGCTGCTGCCGCGACTACAAAAGTTATCATCATACCGCAACCTCTCCTTTAATGTGGGGGTGGGCTTCATAATTTTCGAGGCTGAAGTCTTCGTAGCGGAATTCAAAAATGTCTTTTACCGCAGGATTGATCTTCATTTGTGGTAGCGGCTTTGGAGCCCTGGTTAGCTGCAGCTTTGCCTGCTCAATGTGGTTATTATATAAATGTGCATCCCCCAGGGTATGGATGAATTCACCGACTTTTAAATCACATACCTGTGCAACCATCATCGTTAGTAAGGCATAAGAGGCGATGTTGAAAGGAACACCTAGAAAAATATCCGCGCTACGTTGATATAGCTGGCAGCTTAACTTGCCGTCTGCAACGTAAAATTGGAATAACGCGTGGCAAGGCGGAAGTTTCATGTTTTCAATTTCCGCAACATTCCAGGCAGAAACCATGATCCGGCGAGAGTCAGGATTTTGTTTAATGGTTTTTATCACTTGCGCAATCTGGTCGATGTGCCTGCCGTCGGCAGTTGGCCAGGAACGCCACTGTGCGCCATACACTGGTCCCAGGTTGCCATCCGCATCAGCCCACTCGTCCCAAATGCGGACGTTATGCTCCTTCAGGTATTTAATGTTTGTGTCGCCCTTTAAAAACCATATTAGTTCATGGATGATGGATTTAAGGTGCAGTTTTTTGGTCGTGACCATTGGAAAGCCATCTTCCAGGTTAAATCGCATCTGATGGCCAAACACGCTTATTGTGCCAGTGCCTGTGCGGTCATGCTTTTGTGTGCCATGGTCCAGCACATGTTGCATTAAGTCTAAGTATTGTTTCATTTCGTTATGGAGAGAACGATGGTAGCACCGTAATCTTATATATTGGAATTAGTAATTGTGTTTTTATAAAATATGTACTGTCGTTCCTAAAAAATAGTCTTGTTTGTACAAACTTAAATGCCTTCTTTACAAAACTATCATAAAAAACGTTAAAGTCTACCCCAGGTGCTTTTAATTTCAAGATGGTGGGA
>DDAD01000119.1 GCA_002333205.1 Pedobacter sp. UBA2067 | reverse complement strand
TGGCGCCTGAAGTATACACCGGGAGAACTGAAGGCCGTGTCGCGTAAGAACGGCAAGACCGTACTCGAAAAGGTGATCCGGACGGCGGGCCCGGCAGCAAAGCTCGAACTTACTGCCGATCGCAGTACGATCAATGCGGATGGAAAAGATCTTTCCTTCGTAACCGTACGTGTACTGGATAAAGATGGTAATCTGGTTCCAGATGCAGATCACTTGATCAACTTCAAGATTGCAGGTGCTGCGGAAATCACAGCCGTAGATAATGGAAGCCCGATTAGTCACGAGTCTTTCAAGGACGAGCATCGCAAAGCTTTCAACGGACTGGCACTCGCCATCATCAAAGCTGGAAAAGAAGCCTCGAAAGCTACGTTGACTGCCAGCAGTGAAGGACTAAAAGATGCGGTTATAGAACTTCAGGTTAAACCTTAACAGCCAAAATAAAGGTATTCAAATACCCTGGTTTAAGATTAAACCAGGGTATTGAATTTTGATTCAATATGATTTTTAACTTCCTTCTGGAACTCCTCAGGTGTTTGTCCGGTTTGCTTCTTAAAGAACCTGCTGAAATACGGCCGGTCTGAAAAGTTAAGGTGATAGGCAATCTCCTTGATGGTACGTTCACTGTGTATGATGTTTCGCTTTGCCTCCAGGATCACCCGATCATGGATTAACTGCATGCCTGTTTTGTCCAAATTCTCCTTTAAGATCTGGTTAAGTCGTTTTGCACTGATCCCTAATTTCTCCGCATAAAACTCAATATTCCTAATTTCTTTGTAGTGATCTTCCAACAACATAAAGAAAGCATACACCCGCTTTTGATTGAGGTCGTGACTGGTAGATTGCTGTTCCTTTACCTGCATCAGCTTCAATAAAAATACTTTTAAAAGTGCCTTTACAATAAGGTAGCTGTTTGTTGCTGTCTGATATTCCTGCTCCAGTAGTTCATACACGCTTGCCAAGGCAGCGGCTTCCTCTGCTGCCAGATGGAGGCAGGAGAATTCTCCCTGTACATTGAACACTTTAAACAGGTCTAAAAGAAATTCCTTGTCTTCATCTTCAAGCATTTCCTGCTTGAACGAAATTAATACACCATTCTTGCCGGCCTTGTTCAGCTGATGCACCCGGTAGGGCGGGATCAGGTAGATCCAGTTGCCCTTAACCTGCAGCTCCGGGTTCTTTAAGGCATGTAGTGGAAGTTCATCCTTCAGCCAGACGATTTCAAAGAATTCTTTTCTGCTTGGATCATTCAGGTAGCTGGGTGGACAATTTGCCAGGTTTCTGATGTAGATAACAGACTTCTGCAAGGATGGATCTTGTGCGTTGCTCATGGTTTACAAAGGTAAGTGATGCGAAAAAGGCATATTGGATCATCTGGCAATAATGGTGCACAATCTGGAAATGGCGGGATAATGCCTCCTGTTTATGACTTTTGGCTTACTTGTATTTCCAAATAGTACACCCTTAAGGGCATATCGTATAATAGCTACTGGTGGTCTGGCCGGTACTTTTGATTCACAAACAATACAAGTATGCATACCATAAAAAACCAGACAGAAACTGCAAAGAAGCTGAAGGCAAATCTGAACATGATTCTGGAGGAGAACAGCTGGCTTTTAAATCAAATCGATTTTAATGAGGTAGAGGCGCTGATGAAATATATTCAGGGCGCAGAAAACATATTCATCATTGCAGCGGGCAGATCCGGATTTGCGATGCGTTCGGCAGCGATGCGCCTCATGCACTTTGGGCTGAAGGTCCATTTCGTGGGCGATACAACCACCCTAGCGATACAGTCGGGCGACCTTTTGATCGCTGCATCCGGATCGGGAACTACAAGTACCATTGTAAAAGCGGGCGACAAAGCACGTAGTGTAGGTGCCGCAGTGGCTGTCCTGACGACGCAGGTTAAATCTCCCCTTGCTGCGCTGGCAGACCTGATCGTGCAGATTCCCGCAGCGGATAAGCAAGATCATGACAATAACAGATCAAGACAATATGCCGGTGGATTATTCGAGCAATTTCTGCTCTTGCTCAGCGACGCGATATTCCATCAACTCTGGAAGGCCTCTGGTATTCCTGCTGAAGAACTCTGGAAGAGACATGCGAACCTGGAGTAAGGTTCAGCGGTCAATGAATACAAATCATCAATTAAAAATTAATAAAATGGCAAAATTACAAGTAGCAATAGATCTATTAACAACTGAAGAAGCATTGGCATTAGCAGCGAAAGTTGCACCTTATGTAGACATTATTGAACTGGGTACCCCACTGATTAAAAACATGGGTTCTACTGTTATCACTGCAATGAAAGCAGCACATCCTGACAAACAGGTGTTTGCAGATTTGAAAACTGCAGATGCAGGTGAGCTTGAAGCAGATATCGCATTTAAAGCAGGTGCAGATCTAGTAACCGTATTAGGCGTTTCTGGAGACGCAACCATTATTGGAGCTGTGAAAGCTGCAAAAGCACATGGTAAAGGTGTGGTGGTAGATACAATTGGTCACCCGGACCGCGTGAAAAGAGCACGTGAGGTTACTGAGCTTGGCGTGGAATTCGTTGAATTACATGCTGGTTTGGATGAGCAGTGGGCTGAAGGTTATTCTATTCAGGTGCTTTTAGATGAAGCATCTATCGTTGGCGTACCAGTTTCTATCGCTGGTGGTGTTAACATCAACAACATCGAAGCGGTAATTAAGGCAGGTGCTCAGGTAGCAGTTGCAGGTGCAGCAATCTACGCGGCAGAAGACCCTGCAGCAGCAGCAAAAGCATTGAAAGAAGCAATTGCTAATGTGTAAGTAGCAATCGTTTATAAAAAAGAAAAGGCTCTTCTGCAACAGCAGGGAGCCTTTTCTTTTGGACAAAAACCCTCCGCTTTGCGCGCCGTTGGCTAAATCCAGGGATGATGCTTAATTTTTTTCAAAGCTTGTAGCGTTTGTAAGGATGCACCCGTTTAGTGGTTAAAATGTTAACGGCCAATAACGATCATCAATATCAAATTCAACGAATTATGAAAATTTCAACTAATCTTAAATCGTCCTTTAAAATGCTGCTTGCAGCGGTGACATTATCTGCGGTAGTGACATCCTGTTCAAAGGATTTTGACAATACACCTGCACCATCTGTTTCAGGTTTGAACATGATCCATGCTTCGCCAACCGCTGAGAAGTTCGATTTCTTTGTTGGTAATACCAGAGGAAATAATGAGGACTTTTTTCTAGGCAAAAAGCTGGGTTACTATAACGTGTATTCGGGAACCAGCAAAATCAGTATCACCAAGAAGGGTAGCCAGACCGCATTAGCAAGCGAGAACTTTAACTTTGCCCCAGAGCGTGGTTATTCGCTATTTGTAATCGGTAAACTTGATTCCGTGAAGTTCCTGATGGTAAAAGACAGTGTATCCTTACCAGCTGCAGGAAAAGCAAACATTCGCTTCGTGAATGTTAGTCCTGATGCACTTGCTTTAAACCTTGCGGTTGGAACTGCTGCAACAGACCTGGTAACCGATAAAGCTTACAAACAATACTCTGAGTTTACCACAATTGATGCTGCAACTAAGGTGACTTTTACAGCGAAAAATAAAGCTACCGGCGCTGTTGAAGCAACCCTGCCAGATGTGGAGATTAAGTCGGGTTCAACCTATACCGTTTGGGTTAAAGGGCTTAAAGCTGCCACCGACTCAACAAAACTTGGACTTGCCATTTTTAGACACTAAGTTTGACCCTTAAACCGGTCCAGCATACCGGACCGGTTTAAATAAATTCATTGTTAATCTGTTGCGCATCAATATGATCGTATACCCTGCTGTCCGGAACACCTATGTCCACATTTGAGGAACTTCTGGCAGGTTGTTTAAAGCAAGACAATAAGTGTAAGGAAATGATCTACAAATCATTTTACGGCTATCTGATTGCCGTGATTTTACGCTATGTGGGGGAGCGTGCAGATGCTGAAGAGCTTGTGAATGATAGTTTCATCAAGATCNNTTAAGAACCTGCATACCTTTCGCCATCCGCAGGATCCAGACCAGTTGCAAAATGCTTTCAAGGCCTGGTCGTCGAGGATTTCTTCCCGCACAGCGATAGACTTCCTGCGCAGTAAAAAGGTATACCTGAATGTTGATGACATTCCGGAAGATAGACACATTGCAACCCCTGAAAGTACAATAGCACAGTTGAATGCTCAGGATATTATGAAACTGTTGAATGCTTTGCCAGATACGCACCGCATTATTTTTAATATGTATGAAATTGAAGGCTTTTCGCACGATGAAATATCCAAAACGCTTGATATTCCGGTAAGCTCGAGCAGGGTTTACCTGACCAGGGCTAAAAATAAACTTAGAGAATTATATTCTATACAATTAAGCGCATGAAACCTTCAGAAGATGAATTAATTTCCCACATCAAGAAGACGATGGCCTCGCACGAGGAGCCATACGTTCCTGGTGCATGGGAAAAATTTAATGAAAGTACTGCTAAAGACAAGAAGCGCCTTTTTGGGTTCTATCAGGTCCTTAATATTGCTGCCATGCTGTTGGTTTGTGCTTTTGTGTTCTTATATGTGGATAAGGTTGTGGAAAAGCCTAAAACAGATGTGGTGAAAAAGAAAACTGCGCCAATACAGTCACCACAGGATGAAGCAGAACTTACACCAAAAGATCTGGAGGATGAACTCCGCTTACCCGAGCTCGATCGAAGTATTTATACTGCAAAAGCGAAATCTGCTAACAGTGTGCTGGATTCGGCGCTGAATACGGCTTTCGCACAACAATATGCCTACCGCGCTGTTGACTCGGCTGCCCTACAGCAGATGGCTGTGCTTACAGCCCCTGAANNGAATATGGTGGCCGTCAGGAGAATGCAATTAAATGGCGGTTTGCCGCTTCGCACCAAGATACCTGTACCAACAATTGCTGTAACCCCAGACAAGCCAAATGAAAGTACAAGCCGTTTTGAGAGCTTTTTACAGAAAGAGCAAGTCTTAGCAATGGCGAAAAACGCGCCTAAAGAAAACAGCGAAAAAGAAGATAAATGGGAAATGGGGCTGGTGGTTGCACCATCCATTGCAAATAACAACAAACTGAATCTGGGCTACGGTGTGAGTATGGGTTATGCATTGTCCAAGAAAGTATCTGTGGTTTCAGGAATTTCCTACAATGATATGAATGCATCTAATCAGGTACCTGCAGGGCCACCAAATACGGCTGCATTCTTTGCTGGAGAGTCTAAAAACCTGCAGTCGGTGGAAGCCAGTGTTTCCGGGATTGACATCCCGCTGGGCATTAAGTATAACCTCAGCAAGAAAGTTTATGCGAACGTTGGTGTATCTGCTTTCGCAGTGCTGAATGAACGAAAAAATAACACTTATATTCAAGAGCGTTCGATGCAGACCGTATCGTCAGATCCGGGTACCGCAGGCGAAATGCGGATTGTGGTGATGAACCAGAAAATCACAGAAAAAGCCCCAGATGCATCGCTTGGCGATAAATATATTGGCTTTTACAATCTCTCTTTCGGTGTGAAACAGCCGCTTTCGAAGAAGAATACACTTTCACTTGAACCATTTGTGAAGCTGCCAATGAAAGAAACTTCTGCAGATAACCTGAAGTTGATCGGCACCGGTATCAAGCTCAAGCTAGATTTTTAAGTCAAGAAACCTATACAGGAATCCAGTCGTAAGACTGGATTTTTTTTTGACCTAAATTTGTCTCAGACATAGATTTACAATACACCACATTAGCGGATGACGAGGTTCTAACAGGGCGCTAACAAGGGGTTGACAAGGCTGTAGCCGTGTGAAGGCCTTGTTAGCACCTTGTTAATGGCGTCTGAATATCTTGATGATTGTTTAGTGATTTCAAGTGCAGCCTGGATTGACTTGCCGTTGCCAGCAATGATATCATCCGAAAAGAATAACCTGAGCTATGCTAAATCCCTATGAATTAGAATTCCTTCACGAATAGAATTCAGTAAAGGCAAGTCAATTTCACAATCCAGGGTTTTACAATGCTCATGATTTTCACCATCGATATGGATCATGCCAATGCGTTCTCCGGCCTTGTGGATCTCATATTGATTGTCGCCCATTTCGGTAATGCTGAAGATTTGCAGCGTGTCGTTGTCTGGTATCTCGATTCTAAATTGCTTCATTTTTTATTTGTTTTAATATTTAACAAAGACCCTTGTTGATTGTTTATGCTATAAGACCTAAGCAATTTGATTGTTGGACAATTTTAATATTAAACCTATGGAAACCCAGGAAAAAAACATTTTAGAAACCGGCGAATATACGCCAAGTGAGCCGCTTACGTCAGGAACAGGATCTAACCGTTCGCTTGCTACAGATGGTCCATTGGCGCAAACCCTGGATGATGATGATGACGATGACTTAACAGACATTGGTACGCCATTAGACGATGATGATGATGATGAATTGGTGGATGGCGATATTCCAGATGATCTGGATGCAGACTTTGATGATGATGATGATTTGCTTGCTGATGATGACGATGATGATGATTTCGATGACGATGTCACCAACGTTCATGAAGATGATCTGGATACCTTGGATGGCCCACTTCGGGACATCAACAATCCGACCTAGCCTTTAAGCTTTAATCAAACGCAAGGTGTTTCGCAGCATTCACCTTGTGTCTGTAAAACATAAACCCTGCTGTTGCAAGTAGTCCTATACCACCGGCGATGGTTACCGCCATGCGTGGACCAAATGCGTTTGCGGTCCATCCAATTAATAAACTACCAATTGGGATCATGCCCTGATAAGCCATTACAAAGTAGCTGATTGCCCGACCGCGCATCTCTGGGATGGCGTGCGTCTGGATATAAGTGTTGATGGAGCTGGTTTGTGCCATCATACCCACACCCGTTATGGTCATAAAGAACAAGGCAATTGGCAAGGTTCCGGATACCGATAAAAAGATCAGACTGAAGCCAAAGATGATGCTTGCCACCATGGTGATCTTAACCAGGAATTTGGAAGATTTCAGGTTCGCCATATACATGGCACTTGNNACTTGCAACAGAACCAAGGCCGGCCGCACTTTCGAACCAACTGAATGTTCTGGCTGTTCCGTTAAATATATCCTTCGCAAAGATCGGCATCAAGGTGTTGAAAGGAATGACGAACAAACTGCTGATTCCAATCAGGATGATCATACTGCTAAGGTCCCTATCACCCACAACATATTTGAATCCTTCTTCTAACTCCAACCAAATGCTTTTCTGACTTGGCTCTGTAATGGTCAGATTTAACTTCATCATGAAAAGACAAAGCAATACCGGAATGTAGCTCAGGAAGTTACCTACAAAACAGAAATCTTCACCAAATGCGCTCAGCAGGATACCTGCAAGTGCCGGACCTACAATTCGGGCCAGGTTGGTCATGGTAGAATTTAGTGCTATGGCGTTTGGAAGATCTTCTTTTTTATCTACCATCTCTACCATCAGCGACTGGCGACAGGTGACATCAAAGGCATTGATGATACCTTGCACCAAACTTAGAGCAATGATCATTGTATGTTGTAGAACTTGAAGAAGATTAGCGCGGCAAGTGCACCCGCCTGAAGCATGGATACAACCTGTGTGATCATTAGAATCTTGTAACGGTTGTAGCGGTCGATAAGACTTCCAGCAAAAGGTGATAACACCAGGGAAGGTATAAGACTCACGAAACCTACCAGTCCAAGAAGGAGTGCGGAGCCAGTCAGTCTGTACACCAGCCAACTCACTGCCGTCTTTTGCATCCAGGTTCCAANNTATGGATTGTCCGGCGAAGAAAAGCTTGAAGTTGCGGTACTTTAAAGATCTGAATATGCTCATAGGTTAGTGTGTTTTTTACACTTACAAATATCCGCATAATATAAATAGTAGTAAAATTGATTGTTTTAATGATATTGATTAGTTTTATCGATGATAGATCGGAGTTGTTATGGAATTAAGACAATTGAACTACTTCATTAAAGCTGCTGAGTTGTTGCATTTTACCGATGCGGCTGCAGCGAGTTTTGTAACGCAGTCTACCTTATCTCAGCAGATTAAGCTTTTGGAAGATGAACTGGGGATGCTGTTGTTTGACCGGGTGGGCAAACAGGTGAGGCTTACCGAAGCTGGCAAAGTTTTCCTGGGGCATGCACGACAGATTCAGCTTGATGTAAAGCGTTCTAAGCAGGCGATTGAGGAGCTTAATAACCTGGTGACTGGCGAACTGCGGATTGGGGTGACCTATGCTTTCAGTTCGATGTTATTGCCAGCCTTGCCACCATTTTCCTCTAAATATCCGGGAATCAAGATCGTGGTGGAATATGGAACTGCAGGAGAGTTGGAGCAAAAGTTGAAAATGGCCGAACTGGATGTGATCCTGGCATTCCACGAGAAATCGGAAGCGGATGATCTTGGACTGGAGATGCAGCATTTATATGCCTCCCGTATTATGATGGTGGTATCTAAAAAACATCCACTGGCTGGTTTGAAGAAGATCTCGCTGGCTGAGCTGGGTAAGGTCGAATTAATTCTTCCGAGTAAAGGGTTCAGCTCTCGGGATCTGCTGGACAGTCTTTTTAGTCGTGGTAAGATTTCGCCAATGATCAAAATTGAGATGAATGATGTGCACTCGTTGCTGTCGATGGTAGATGAGGGGAACTGGGCGACGATCATTAACGAGAAGGCTATTTTAACCTGGGAAGATCTGGTCGCCATCCCCATTTCGGGTAAGGAATATTATAAACAAGCTTTCATTCTCTGGCAAAAAGGTGTGCACAAGAAGAAGTCAGCGACGCTATTTATAGAAGAGCTCTTCCGTATTTTGCATGTGGGCGATTAAACCAGTTCTTCGAAGTCGTACAAGTCTTTGATGTAGTTGTTGAAATATCTGCCTTTAGACACGGCGCCCCGCATACCTACATAGGTTTGCTTGGGTACGGCTTTATAGGCATATACTTTTCCGGAGACAAACGTAATGGTAAGTGTATGTTTGGCAGCGTCGTACTCGTAGGCGTTGATAACAGAAGAAGGCATAGTTCAGGATTGCTGTGATATAGCTGGCTAAAAAACTATGCCAGTGCTTTAGTCTTTACTGTAAAAGCAGCAGCGGCACCTTGGTTCGTAACTCTCTTTTTCACCAAGCAGGATTTTGGAGTCGTTCGTAATGGTTCGGTAGGAGTACATTGCCGGACTGCCACAGCGCACACAAACCGCGTTTACTTTAGTTACATGTTCGGCAATGGCCATTAATGCTGGCATGGGGCCGAAAGGTTTGCCGGAGAAGTCCATGTCCAGACCTGCAACGATAACACGGATACCTTTGTTGGCCAGTTTATTGCAAACTTCAGGAAGTTCATCATCAAAGAACTGCGCCTCATCTATGCCAACAACCTGGGTGTTGGCACCAAGCAGCAGGATTGCAGACGAATGATCTACCGGGGTGGATTGTACTGCATTGGCGTTATGGGACACCACCGCAGACTCGTCATAGCGGATATCTGTTTTAGGCTTGAAAATCTCGACATTAAGCTTTGCTATCTGAGCTCTTTTTAATCTTCTGATCAGTTCTTCGGTTTTACCGGAAAACATGGATCCACAAACTACTTCTATGCTACCACAATATTCGCCTCGTCTGTAATTCTGCTCACTAAATAACATTCAAATTCTTGTTTTTGGGAAGGAAAGGGTTGTTACCTTATGGCTGCAAAAGTAACAAAAAATGTAACAACCGGCGGGAATTAAAGCCCGCTTTGATATTGTTAGTTCCATTCGCTTATATTTGAAATAAGGAAAAAACATTAACCACAAATCTCCGTTTAGTAATCATGATGAAGCAGGAAGATCTATTAAAAAAAACAGGCGCGATCCTGAATGAACTTCAGGAACAATACCAGTTCATGTTAGCAGACCCACAGCAGATCAGTGAGTTGGAGCTTGAACTGTTTCTGGCAAATGCGAACTTTTTATCGGAACATGTGCAGA
Source organism: Pedobacter sp. UBA2067 (assembly GCA_002333205.1). Classification (GTDB taxonomy): domain Bacteria; phylum Bacteroidota; class Bacteroidia; order Sphingobacteriales; family Sphingobacteriaceae; genus Pedobacter. Next base: position 3,158 of record DDAD01000119.1, on the reverse strand, counting down.
TCTTGAAGAAGATCAGCAGTTTTCATCCTGTTAAAGCTTTACCGGAGCATGCCCAGCCATCCTTCAATGACAGCAATGCCGGTGAGACTAAAGTGTTTGATGATTTTTTTACCCCGGATAAGGAAACCCCAACGTTTGAGTTTATTGTAAACGACCGTAAGGAGGAGCCACAGCTGTTTGCCGGCAGTGCAAGTCAGGTGATTGATCCAAACCCGCCGGAGGAAGATAATGACGATGATTACCCGGAAAAGGAGTTGTACGAAATAGAAGAACCGGAGGAGGAACCTTATGAGCAGGCACCTGTTGAGGAGCCAGTGGAGGAGCCAAAACCGGCAAGTAGCTATGTACATCCGGTGTACAGTAACATGAACATCAGTAGTATCCCACCAGAACAAATAGCCGATGATGAGCCGGTAGCGACCAGCGGTGTGATTGAAGAAGAGGATGAAGTTGGACCTGAACCTTTCCTTGTGGAACCGACACCAGTAGCAACTCCCCAGCCCGCACCAACACCTGTTGCTGCGGCAGTACCAGAACCAGTGATGCCGGTATTTACCACATCTAGTCAAGCTGCACCAGCAGCAGCTGCAGCTACACCGACNNCAATGCATCAGCCAACATTGAATGAATTGCTTGCAGCGAGCAGACAGCCTGCAACTGCACGTCCGGAGCCAGAAACCACAAAGCCTGCGATCTCCGATCTGAAGCGTGCGATTAGTTTAAATGAAAAGTTGTTGTTTGTTAAGGATCTTTTTGATGGTTATAATCTGGCTTATGCTGAGGCGATAGACCTGCTGAACAAAATGCCGGATTTCCAGACTGCAGATGCTTTTCTTCAGAAACATTACGCAACGAAGCACAACTGGGCAGCAAAACAAAGTACAGCAGATCAGTTTTATGAATTGCTGCATCAGCGTTTCCCTAAATAAAGCCCATCCGGTTAGCGTCTAGCTTCAGGAAGATAAAAAGCAACACACTGAAACTCCAGAGTGAGGATCCACCGTAGCTGATGAATGGTAAGGGAATTCCGATCACGGGAATGATGCCTATCGTCATACCGATGTTGATGAACACGTGGAAGAATATGATGCTTGCCACGCAGTAGCCGTACACCCTGGAGAAGGTAGAACGTTGCCGTTCGGCAAGGTTAGATACCCGGAGCAACATAAAGCAATACAGGCCAATTACAACACTGCAGCCCACAAAACCCCATTCTTCACCAATAGTAGAAAAGATAAAGTCTGTACTTTGCTCTGGAACGTAGCCATATTTGGTCTGGGTACCTTGCAGAAATCCACGTCCCAGCGTTTGTCCGGAGCCTATTGCAATCTTGGATTGAATAACGTTGTAACCTGCGCCTTTTGGATCAGTCTTCAGCCCAAGCATAATCTCGATCCTGCTACGTTGATGGGGTTCTAACACCTTCGTATAGGTTAATTTAACCACATACAGATACGCAATGGACACAATAGCAGCGAGCACAATGGTGAAGATCATCTTTTGCTTTCTGCGATTCTGGTAGATAAAGAATGCCGATACCATAACGATGATGAAGATAATCAGGCCCATAGGCATCAGGAAGTCGGCGATGAACAGCACGATCATACCCAGGAAGATCAACAGGAAGTAGCCTGAAAGGCCTTCGCGGTACAAGGGGAACATGAAAGACAGGAATACTAATGCAGAGCCTGTATCCGGTTGCAGCATGATCAGGCCCAGCGGCAACAGCACGATTAGTGCTGCAAATGCAATGGACTTGAAGTCGCGCAGTTTCGGGTTAAAGGTGCTGATGTAACGTGCCATGAGCAGTGCGGCACCAAATTTCGCGAATTCCGAAGGTTGCAGCCTGAAGCTCCCAATGGGGATCCAGGCCTGGTTACCAGCAACATTCCGGCCCACAACCAGCACAACCAGTAGCAGCAGTATGGTGGCCCCGTATATAATGGGGGAGAAGACACTGAAGAATTTCGCATCCACCAGCAGAATGGAGAAGCCCAGGATCAGCGCTGTAAGGATAAAGATGAGCTGCTTACCGTAATTGCTGCTGAAGTCGAACACGTCGGCCGTATCCGGGTTATATACCGAAGCATAAATGTTGATGAANNTTAAAAAAGAATCTGTTGCCTTGTTGTGTACTCATTTAGTAATCTCAATAGGTTTTGGCTGTGCGGTGAGCTCCGTCACCGGTGTAGCTTCCAGTTTTGCAGGTAATTGTTTTTTTGTGGTATCCTCGGTCCGCTTCGGCTGGAATTTTACTTTTGGCTTCGGCATGATTGGTAATACCACTTGTTTTTTCATCCATTCCACTTGTGCCTGACGGCCTTTGGAAATGGAATCGGTTAGATATTTTTCAGTGATGTAACTGGCAATAGGAGCAGCGTAGGTACTTCCATAACCCGCATTCTCCACGATCACGGCAATGGCGATTTTCGGTTTATCACGCGGCGCGAAACCAATGAACACCGAGTGGTTTTTACCATGCGGGTTCTGAACCGTACCGGTTTTGCCACACATGATGATGTTTGGTACGCGGGATAGTACCGCAGTACCCCAGGGACTGTTTACCGCTTCCTGCATACCATCGATCACGGGTGTAAAATGCCTTTCATCAACACCAACATAGTTCTTCTGTACATACTCTTTGCTGATGGTTTTCTTGTCGCCAATGGCTTTGATCAGGTGTGGTTTAACATAGTAGCCTCTGTTTGCAATAATGGCCATGATGTTCGCCATTTGAAGAGGGGTGGTGTTCATTTCACCCTGACCGATTGCCAGTGAGATAACCGTTGTATAGCCCCAATACTTGCCGAAGCGCTTAGTGTAGTCGTCGGAACTGAAAAGAATACCCTTTTTCTCAAATGGAATATCTATTTCAAGTTTCTGTCCGATGCCCCATTTACGAACCTTCTCTTCCCAGTTGTTGTATGCCGCAATCTTGTTTTTAAATTTTCTCTGGGTCATGATGCGTGCGAACACATTACATGCATAGGTGTTGCAGGAACGTGCAAGCCCACGACGCAGGCTGATGTTTCCGTCTACGTGCTCACATTTGACCACGTGATTGCCGGCGCGGTAGCCACCCGGACAATTGAATGGCGTCTCCGGATCGATGACACCTTCCTGCAGTCCGATCAGTGCGTTTACAGGCTTAAATGCTG
>DDAD01000013.1 GCA_002333205.1 Pedobacter sp. UBA2067 | reverse complement strand
TTTTAGCTGATGGCCTGTTTATCGCAGGTGCAGCAAATGCACAAAGCCCGGTTAGATTTGGCGTTAAAGCAGGCGTTAACATTGCAAACATCATCAAAGACGATGGTGATAACAATTTCAATACTGAAGGCAAAACCGGCTTCAATGCTGGTGTAACTGCAGATATCCCTTTAACTGAAAGCGTATCCTTTACACCAGAGGTATTGTTCGCGCAAAAAGGTTATAAGTTAACCAACAACTTTGGCGAATACTCGCAAACTACTAACTTCATTGATATTCCAATTTTAGCGAGTGTAAGATTAGCAGGTCCTTTAGACCTAGTAGTTGGTCCACAGGTATCATTCCTGGTGTCTACTAAAAACAAGTTTGAAACTGGCTACGGTTCTGTAGAGGACGTAANNACAAGTTTAAGAAAAGCTTACTTGGTGGTGTTATCGGTGCTCGCTACGGCTTAACAGAGAACCTTGATGTCCACGGTCGTTATGCATTGGATTTCCAGAAAAACAATGAAAACGGTACAACAAACACACCTGAATTTAAAAACCAGGTATGGTCATTTGGCTTAGGTTATAAGTTCTAAGCTCAACCCAGAAATACCCTATGAAAAACCCCGGCCAATTGAATTGGCGGGGTTTTTCGTTTTTGAAACAATTTACCAGCCTGGAACCTTTTATAGACATGAAACTAGTTAAAGCATTAATAGGCGGATTTGCTGGCGCCATTGCGCTGAATATCCTGCATGAAACGGTAAAACGTTATTACGAAAAAGCGCCCCGCATTGATCTGTTGGGTGAAGAAGCTTTAGAGAAATCGATGGAAGCTGTAGGTGCGGAACCACCGGAAGGTAAAAACCTCTACCTGGCTACCCTCGCAGGTGACGTGATCAGCAATGGTTTATATTACAGTGCCATCGGTATAGGTGGTACCAAAAACATATATATAAAAGGTACAGTTGCGGGCCTTGCTGCTGGTATCGGTGCACTGGAACTGCCTGCACCAATGGGCTTAGATGATCTACCGGTTACCTATTCAAACCCCACTAAAGCGCTCACCGTTTCCTGGTACCTCTTCGGCGGACTGGTTGCAGCGGCCGTAATTAATGCCTTAGATAACAAACCTAAAATTTAAGAGCAGCCTATGCGGGTGATCATTGAAACACCGAAAGGTCAGGGACAGAAATATGATTTCGACCCTGGAACAGGCAACTTCATGCTCAAGAAAGTCATGCCTGCAGGAATGGTATTTCCTTTCGACTTCGGCTTTTTTCCAGGAACGGTGGGTGGCGATGGCGATCCGGTGGATGTGCTCGTACTTGCAGAAATTGAAACCTTCCCTGGCTGTATGATGGAGTGTAGGATAATTGGCGCCATTCTAGCTGAACAGCAGGAAAGAGATGGAAAAAAGATGCGAAATGATCGCTACCTCGCCGTACCAGAAGTCTCCTTGCTGTATGCCACCATTGACTCCCTGGAAGAACTGCCAGAAGAAACACTGGATCAATTGGAAGCATTTTTCACCAGTTATAATAATCAGGCCGGAAAGAAGTTTAAGGCATTAGAACGTGTTGGTGCAGCGAAGGCGTTGAAGATGCTTGAAGCCACTGCCGACCAGACCTTACAACCACAGCGGTTGATCCAGATTTACCTGCCATTATATGATCCAACCGGCAAAGCCTTACCTGAAAAGCTTTACAACGAGATCAAACAAACGCTAACCGAAAAATTTGGCGGCCTAACCATGTACACGCGGTCCCCTGCGGAAGGTCTCTGGAAAGAAGAACAGGAAAAGACGGTCAAGGATGACATCCTGATCTATGAGGTGCTTGCGCCAGACCTGGACAAAGACTTCTGGCTCGCCTATAAAGAAAAGCTTAAAAAGCTGTTTAAACAGGAAGAACTGCTCATCAGCTGCGCATCTGTGACTATTGTGTAGTACCTTCGCCAGCATGCATCAGCAAGTTTGCTGAAAATAAAAGCATTACAATATGAATATTGAAACTAGAAAACTTACCCTCGATGATTACCACGACCTTAAAGAGTCGATGGAACAAGCTTATGATACCATGGGCGGCTCAATCTGGAGTAAGGAAAGCATTGCAAAACTACTCAACCTGTTCCCAGAGGGACAGCTATGTATATCTGTAGATGATAAGGTGGTGGCTTGCTCGCTATCTATTATCGTCGACTACGACCAGTTTGGCGATAAACACACCTATCGTCTGATTACTGGAAACTACACCTTTTCTACACACAACCCCAATGGGGATACGCTTTATGGTATAGAAATTTTTGTTTCGCCAGACTACCGGGGCTTACGCCTGGGCCGGAGGCTTTATGAAGCTCGAAAAGAGCTTTGTGAAAACTTTAACCTGAAGAGTATCATCGCTGGGGGTCGAATCCCCGGCTACCATGCCCATGCAGATACGTTAACGCCAAGACAGTACATCGACAAGGTAAAAGCTAAGGAACTTTACGACCCGACGTTAACTTTCCAGATCTCTAACGACTTTCACGTTCGTAAAGTACTCAAGAACTACCTGCCGGGCGATCATGAGTCGGCTGAGTTTGCTACGCTGATTGAATGGAACAACATCTATTATCAGGGCATTGATGCCTCTGCTCGCTCTGCAAAGACCATCAGGATTGGACTGGTACAATGGCAGATGCGCCTCTTCCCCGACATTGATGCTTTCTACGAACAAGTAGAGTTCTTCGTGGATACGGTAAGTGGTTACAAGTCGGACTTTGCGGTGTTCCCCGAGTTCTTCAACACGCCACTGCTCGCGCCATACAATCATCTGTCGGAGATGGAAGCCATGCGCAAGCTTGCTGAAATGACTCCGGATATTGTGCTTAGAATTCAGGAGTATGCTGTTTCCTACAACGTGAACGTGATTACAGGTACCATGCCGGTGGTTGATGAGGACAATAAGATGTACAATGTTGCCTACCTCTGCCACCGCAGTGGAAAGACAGAAGAATATCGCAAGGTGCATATCACGCCAAACGAACAGAAATACTACGGCATGGTGGGTGGAGACACCATCCAGGTCTTTGATACAGACTGCGGAAAGGTTGGTATCCTAATCTGTTATGACGTGGAATTCCCTGAATTAAGTCGCATTCTGGCGGACCAAGGCATGCAAATCCTGTTTGTACCTTTCTTAACCGATACGCAGAACGGGTACACCCGCGTACGCCATTGCGCACAGGCCAGAGCAATCGAAAACGAGTGCTACGTGGCTATTGCTGGCTGTGTAGGTAACTTGCCGAAGGTAAATAACATGGACATCCAATTCGCACAATCCGCGGTATTTACACCTTCAGACTTTGCTTTTCCAACCAATGCGGTAAAAGCGGAAGCGACGCCGAATACAGAAATGGTACTTGTAGTGGATGTGGATTTGCACCTGCTTGACGAGTTGCACCATTACGGAACGGTTAAGACGCTTACGGATCGCCGTTCAGATTTGTACCGGGTTAAGCTTTTAAAGTAATGCATATAGCGCGGTTACAGGTTCGGACCTTGTTCGTCTCTTGACCGCGTATTCTTCGCCTATTGTTCGCCTATTGTTNNTGTTTTCGGCCGTTTGTTTCTTCGGTGCCTCCCTATTGCGCTTCTTTGTACAGGATCATTCCTGTGTGGTACAGAATTCCGTTATTTTGCCTCTCTGGTGGTGAACCCAGAGGGCAAATTTATGCCCGAAGGGTGAGGTGGCGTACTTAATCACTGTGATAAAGAATACAAGATTAGACAAGAATGACCGATCGTTTTCTTATTTAAATTAACTTGGCCCTGCAGACAGTTAAATTTTTGTTTAGTGCTCCCATCGCCAAGGTAAGCCTGCGCCATGTGCCACTGGGTGAACATTTCTAGTTTAAAAAATATAATAGTTGAATAATGAAAACAATAATAGTAGCGACTGATTATTCGCCGATAGCGGAAAACGCAGTAAACTTTGCGGCGGATGTTGCCGAAGAACAGCAAGCAAGACTGGTTGTCTTCAATTCATTTACAGTACCATTACATGCTTCCAACACACGTTTTTCCGCGCATGCATTCCAGGAAATGCTTGATGCAAATGTTAATAAACTGAAAAAAATAACTGAGACACTCTCTGAAAGTCGAAACATAACTATTATTCATGAATCTATTTACGCTTTTGTTGACGATGAAGTGACTGCCCTGATTGATAAATACAACGCTGATCTAATTGTATTTGGCATGGCAAAGAAAACTGTTGAGCAATCTCTTTGGGGAAATACCACAACAACAGCAATTAAAAAAATGCGGTTCCCTGTACTTGCTGTACCCGAGGGTGCTGTCTATGCCGGTGTTAAAAAGGTGTTATTTGCGTGTGATAACATTGAAACAGTACCAGATGCTATTTTTAACCGGATCAATGAAATCGGCGCAAAACTTAAAGCTGAGATAGAAATTTTTCATGTTGAGGAAACCCTTGAAAAATTGAAAGAAGACGATCAGAATACACTGCCTGAAATCTTGGAAAAAGAGGAGAATGATGGCATTATGTACTTTTATAAAAGTGTAAGATCGAATGCGGTAATTGAAGAAATAGAAAAAGAAATACTGAACTTCAATGCTGACTTGCTCATTATGATACCAAGGCAACATGGCTTTTGGGAATCACTTGTACACCGGAGCAAAACAAGGGCAATGGCTGCCGGCTTAAAAGTGCCGCTTCTCTCTATCCCAGTATAGGATTATTTGGTCGTAATTTTCATACACCAGAAAACGACAAAAGCCCGCTGATTACGCAGTGGGCTTTGTTCTATAACTGTAGAGCGGAGGAACAATCAATCATCAAACTACTTTGATTTCAGCATTTGTAAGCTAAGGTATTTAAATGCGGTTTTTAACAGGACGTTGTATCCAGGTCAGTCTTTACCTCAGCTAAATTCTCATTTAGCAATCTGCCATGTTAAGGCATTCTAGCGATAATTCGACATGCTAACAGACCTATCGATGCGGTAAAAAATAACACATCTTATGCAAGGATGATAGCGTAAAGAGATGTGCAAGTGAAAACATTCTTTAAACTTCTATGCTCTAAAACAAGCTGTAGAAGTATTCCTCTTGAAGTCCGAATATAATCTTGAGACAAAAAAAGCCTCTAACGTATTGCTAGAGGCTTTTTTCTTATTTATTGTGCGGAGAGAGAGGGATTCGAACCCTCGATACNNTTCCAGGCGTGCTCCTTCAACCACTCGGACACCTCTCCTTTTCGGATTGCAAAACTATAAAAATTTTGCAATTTATATTATCCGATTAATCGATTGTTGTAATCTTCACCATATTGGTTTTACCCTTACGCTCCATTGGGATCGCTGCGGTGTTGATGATCACATCACCTTTCTTGATCAGCTTTTTGTCTTTCAAGAATTGGTTAACATCAATGATGGTTTCGTCAGTGCTTTCAAACTTGTCGTAGTAAAAGCCTTGAACACCCCATACCAAGCTTAGGCTGTTTAACAAGCTTCTGTTGCTGGTGAAGATATAGATCAATGCATCTGGTCTGTGGCTGGAGATTTCGTATGCTGTATAACCGCTTAAAGTCATGGATACGATACCTACTGCTTTGGTTTGCTTAGCCAGGAACACTGCTGAATCACAAACGGCATCACTCAAGAAAGTTTCAGCGCTTGATTTAAGGAACTTATCTGCATAGAATGGATAATTGTTCTGCTCAATGTTCTGAATGATCTTCTGCATGGTTTCGATTACGATCAAAGGAAA